>CABMGC010000097.1 GCA_902385515.1 uncultured archaeon | reverse complement strand
GTTTATGGCGAAAGCATAGGAAAGCCGGAACTCAACGGAGCCATGGCCTCGCTGAACCGCGCTGGGCTCGAAGTCAACGTGTTCAACCTGCAGTTCGACAAAGGATCGAAAGGCCTGAGCATCGAGACGGGAGACTTTGGAAACGGCTCGGGCGTAAGCAGGAAGAGATTCGACTTCGCCGACGTGGACTCGGCCCTCAGCCTTATTTCGATCAAGAGGGATGGCGAAAACGCCAAGCTTGGCAAAAACCAGGTCGAGGATGTCCTTGGAATGATAAGCCCTGCGAAGGTCGTAGAGGCGAAGTACAGCGGCCTGAACGGAAAGCCCACGGTCGAACAGATAATCCTGGAGTCGGAGGAGCTATACAACAATTACTTCGACTGACATCGGAAGAGTACAGCCTGCCGAATCTGAAATGGGGCGCAACCAATTATGCATGCGGATTGCGCCCGATCCCTTCTTTTCTTTTATTTCCCCGC
Organism: uncultured archaeon; assembly: GCA_902385515.1. Classification (GTDB taxonomy): domain Archaea; phylum Micrarchaeota; class Micrarchaeia; order Micrarchaeales; family CABMGC01; genus CABMGC01. The sequence continues at coordinate 10,841 of CABMGC010000097.1, read as the reverse complement.
CTTCTTCAGCCAATGCATACCCATTTATTTGTGCAACTGGCAAGTAACTATGACGGCACGGCACCGGGTGTTTTGTATGGCAATCGAAAGCAAAAAAGAGCTTCTTAAACGACACGTCAAGGACATCGAACTCAAGAAGGGAATGACTGTAAAGGAACTAATCAAAAGCATGAAAAGCATGGGCGGATTCTCCGCGCAGCACATGGTCGACGGCATAGACATACTGGACGACATGCTCAAGGACAAGGACTCCTTCAACTTCCTGTCATTTCCGGCGGACCTGGTCGCAACCGGGCTTCGGGGCGCGCTTGCCGCGTAAGTCAAGTACTTCGACGCGATAATTACGACCTGCGGCACGCTGGACCACGACCTTGCCAGGGCGCACGGCGGGATATACAGCCTCGGGAGCTTCTATGCCGACGACGCGAAGCTGTTCAGGGAGAAGATATACAGGCTGGGCAACGTCTTCATAGACCAGAAGGAGTACGGAATGGAGGTGGAAGACTACTTCACCGAGATAATGGAGGACATCTACAAGTCCCCCGACTACAAGAAGGAGTACAGCCCGAGCGAGCTTTTGAGGGAGTTCGGCAAGAGGATGAAGGACGACGGCTCGATAATAAGGCAGGCTTACCTGCACAACGTGCCGATATTCAACCCAGGCATAGTGGACGGCGCGTTCGGCACGCAGCTGATGATATTTTCAAGGACGCACGACTTCAAGCTCAACGTGCTGAAAGACGAGATCGCTCTTAGCGACATAGGCTTCGACAACAAGACCACCGGCGCGCTCATGGTCGGCGGAGGAATAAGCAAGCACCACGTGATCTGGTGGAACCAGTTCAAGGGCGGACTCGACTACGCAGTCTACATCACGACGGCGACGCAGTTCGACGGCAGCCTTTCGGGAGCCAGGCTCACCGAGGCGGTGTCTTGGGGCAAGGTCAAGGAGAAGGCAAAGCAGGTCACGATAGACGGCGACGCGACCATCATCCTCCCAGTGATGCTCTCGGCCCTTGACATATCGAAATGAGGAAACGCAAAAGCTAAGCGTTGCAAAATGAATAAAAACTTTGAGTGGCCATCAGCAATCACTGCAGGTCAGTCCTGGCTGCTGATGTTTATCGGAGCTCGAGTGATGTTTTGAAAGGAAGCAGGCCTGACGTCATTTTTGTGATGCTTGACACCGTTAGGGCGGACTTTTTAAGCGCATACGGCGGGGACATGCGGCTAAGCACCCTGGACGCCATCGCGAGAAAAGGCGTCCTGTACGAGAGGGCCATCTCTCCCGGCACCTACACTGTTCCGTCCCACGTCTCACTTTTCCTCGGAAAGAGGGTCAAGAGCATAAGGGCAGTAACGAAAGACCGGCTTAAGGAATACGACAAGAACATAGACCCCTTCCTTAGGAAGGCGGTGTACATCGGGCGGAAGGACGTTACGCTCGCCAGGCACATGGGCTATCTCGGGTACAAGACGGCGCTCTTCTCGAACAATCCCTACGTCAGCGCGCCCACCGGCCTTGCGAGCGGATTTGAGCACATTTCCAACGTGTGGCTCAACAGCAAGATAGAGAACAACAGGCCATTTGTCAGGGCGACTCTTGGCATAGTCTCCAGCGACATCATGAGGAACAGGCTGATAGAACTCGCGTGCGGGATGACGCGGCTTATGCCCGAGAAGAACCTTGACCGGCTTTACATGAAGCTGAGGGTCACGCTCAACAAGAAGTTCTCGAGCGAATAAGGCTTTTACGAGGTAGACAGCTGCGCGGGCGCGACGAACATGCTCGTCGACGACTATCTCAAGGACGGAGGGAAGGCGAACAACTTCATGTTCGTTAACTACATGGAAGGCCACGAAGGCTATCCCACGAACCTGGTGAAGGACGGCTATGTCGAGCAGGACAAGTGGCTCTACATGAGCGGGCTCGCGCCGGCCGACGATCTGGGGACCATAAGGGCGGCCTATGCGAAGAGGCTCGCGTACCTTGACTCGAAGCTCAAGGAACTCGTCGGCATCCTCAAGAAGAACGGCGCGCTTGACAACGCCGTTCTGATAATCGCAGGGGACCACGGCCAGGCGTTCATGGAGCACGGCCAGATGTACCACAATATGTTTCCCTATGAGGAGCTTTCCCGGGTGCCGCTAATCGTCGGCAGGTTCAGGAACGGCAGGCAGGTAGGCCAGCGCGAGACCGTAGACAAGTGCGTGAGCCTGACCGCGCTGCGCGACTCGATACTTGACATAGGCTACGGGAAGAACGACGACATAGACGGCAGGCTGCGCAAGGACAACTTCGTCTTCTCCGATCACGTCGGAATAACGGAGGTCTGGGACGCGCACCTTCTTCGCCTCCTAAGGAACAGGTCAAGCTGCGCAGACGCCATATACCGAACTAAGCTCAGGCACAACAGGTTCGCGACGGCGACGTACTACAAAAACTTCAAGCTCATCTCCTACGCGGGAGGAAAGATGGAGCTCTACGACCTCGAACATGACCCTAAAGAGAGCGAGAACGTCATCTGCGGCAACAGGGGCGTTGCGCTAAGGATGCTGAATTCCGAGAGGAGAATGAATTAAATAAGTGCTCACCCCCAAGTAATCCAATAATTTTGGTGAGGAAATGTCTAGATACTCTTTTACATCGGAGAGCGTTGCCGAAGGGCACCCTGACAAGGTTGCGGACCAGATATCCGATTCTGTGCTCGACGCCATATTGGCGCAGGATCCTGCCGCGCACGTTGCGTGCGAAACCATGGTCATGCAGGGCATGGTCCTTCTTACTGGCCAGATAAGCACAAAGGCATACGTCAACATTCCCGACGTCGTCAGGAAGAAGCTCAAGGAGATAGGGCTCGACGACGCCAAGGACGGGCTGGACTGGGCCACCTGCGGCGTGATAACCTCGATCGAGGAGCAGTCCGCAGACATCGCGATGGGAGTAGACGAGAGCACAGGGCTGGACATCGGCGCAGGGGACCAGGGAATGGTCTCCGGCTATGCGTCGAGCGAGACAAAGGAACTGATGCCTCTTCCGATAATGCTCTCTCACAGGCTGGTCGCAAGGCTCGCGGAGTGCAGAAAGAACGGAGAGATACCGTATCTCAGGCCTGACGCAAAATCGCAGGTCACGATAGAGTACGAGGACCACATGCCGAAGAAAGTCAGCGTCGTTGTCATAGCCGCGCAGCACACCGAAGCGGTCAATAACGAGCAGATAAAGAGGGACATCGAGGAGAAGGTCATAAGGCACGTCATCCCCGCGGAGCTTCTCGACGCGAATACCAAGTTCATAATAAACGGGACCGGAAGGTTCGTAATCGGAGGGACCCTGGCAGACTCTGGGCTCACGGGAAGGAAGATTGTGGTCGACAGCTACGGGGCGATGGGAAGGACAGGAGGAGGCTGCTTCAGCGGGAAGGACCCGACGAAGGTCGACAGGTCCGGGGCCTACATGGCCCGCTATATAGCGAAGAACATAGTCGCGGCCGGCCTCGCCAAGAGGTGCGAAGTCCAGATCGCTTACGCCATAGGGATATCGCAGCCCGTATCGTTCTATATCGAGACCTCAGGCACTGGAACGATCCCTGACGAGAAGATAGCGGAGGCCGCGAAGAAGGTCTTCGACATAAGGCCGGGAGCCATGATAAAGACGCTCGACCTGAGAAGGCCGATCTACGTTAAGACTGCGTGCTACGGGCACTTCGGGAGGGAGGAGCCTGAGTTCACATGGGAGAAGACAGACAAGGCGGACGAACTCAAGAAGGCAGCGGGAGTCTGAAGGGCGCATCGGCGGGTAGGTTTGCATATCCATACACACGTTTTTTATATGTGTATGTATATGTATACATAGATTAAATGGCCAGGCAGATATCAGTATCCGAAGAGGTCTATGAGGCGCTGTCTAAAGGAAAGGGCAGCAGGAGCTTTTCTGAGCTGATAAAGGAGAAAGTACTTGCACAACGCAAAAAAGAGGACATAATGAAATTTGCAGGCGCCCTCAAGCAAGACAAGAAGAAGCTTGATGAATTAAAAGATAAGATAGCGGCAGAAAGGGAAGAAAATTACGGTAGAAAAGCATAGTGGCGATTGCTTGGCCATCCTCGACACCAGCATAATCATAGACTTTCTTTCAGGTGATGAAGGAATCATCAGCAGGGTCCACGAACTTGCAAGAAATGGAAAACTCAGGACCACTACCATAACCGAATACGAACTCCTTAAGCACAAGAATGAACTGAAAAAGGATTTCGCCAAGAAGTTATTGATGACTTTGGAGATTTGTCCTTTTGACAGACGTGCAGCTACGGAGGCCGCGCTAGTCTTCGCAGAATTGAGCAAGAAGGGCAAGATGATAAACGAGAATGACATTCTCATAATAGGCATTTCTTCTGCAAATGGAGATTTGTTAGTGACCCGTGATCAAAAGTTTAAAAATATCACTGGCAGGGACATAGAAATAATTTGACTGAGGTAAATGCAATGCGAATGCATCACGTGGCGCTCAGCGTAAAGGACTTAGACGCCTCCCTTATTTTTTACAAGGATCTGCTCGGGACAAAGGAAGGCAAGAGTTTCGAGAGGAAGGACCTCGGCGGCAGGGCGGTCTTCCTAGTGCTGGACAACATCCAGCTGGAGCTGTGGCAGCCGTACGAGCAGAAACCGAACAAGGACGACCTGACGGACCTCAACACCCGCGGAATAAGGCACATCGCGTTCGAGTTCGACGACCTTGACGCGAAGTACAAGGAACTCAAGGCCAAGGGAATCGACATCGACGAGCCCGCGCCAGGAGCCAGCGTGTCGAAATTGTGCCAGCTCAGGGACCCGGACGGAATGGTAGTGGAGCTCTACCAAAAACAATAAGAAAAGAAAAAGTATCCGGCCGGCAACTTTTTGCCGGGCCGGTTGCGGAACGTTCCGCTTCAGGACAGGGTTATCTCGATCTGGACGGCGTCAGGCACAGGGATCCTCATGATCTGCCTGAGAGCCTGGTCGCTTCCCTCGATCTCGACGAGCCACTTGTGGATTCTCATCTCGTAGTGGTCGAACGTGTGCGAACCGTCTCCGCACGGGGTCCTCCTCGCAGGAATTATCAGCCTTCTGGTAGGAAGGGGTATGGGGCCCTTGTACTTTACCCCTATCGACTTCGCGATGTCCGCTATCTGCAACGCTATGTCCCTTGACGACTTGCCTACTCGGCTTATCAGCTTTATTCTTGCTACTGGCATCAAGCCGCCTTCTTAACTACGTCAAGGACCACTCCTGCCGCAACGGTCGATCCCATGTCCCTTATTGCAAACCTTCCGAGCTGCGGGAACTCCGCGAACTTCTCGATGACTACCGGCTTTGCGGGCTTCACCTTGACTATCGCGACGTCTCCGGTCTTTATGAACTCAGGGTTCTTCTGGAGGGTCTGTCCCGTCTTGGGGTCCTTCTTCTCAAGTATCTCCGTTATGGTAGCGGCCATCTGCACGGTGTGTATGTGGAAGACAGGGCTGTATCCAGGGGCTATCGCCGTAGGGTGGTCTATGACCACGATCTGGGCGGTGAACTCCTCCGCGACCGTAGGCGGGCTTGAAGCGGGCCCTACGACGTCTCCTCTGTGTATGAGCTTCTTGTCAACGCCCTTTATGTTGAATCCAACGTTGTCTCCAGGCTCTGCCTTCTGCAGCTGCTGGTGGTGCATCTCGATGCTCTTCACGTCCGTCTTGACCCCGCTCGGGTTTATGATTATGTTGTCTCCAGGCTTCAAAACTCCAGTCTCCACCCTTCCTACAGGGACGGTTCCGAATCCAGATATGCTGTAGACGTCCTGTATGGGCAGCCTCAGCGGTTTGTCTATCGGCTTTGGAGGGACAACCAGAGCGTCGAGCGCGGCCAGCAACGTAGTGCCGGTGTACCAAGGCATGTCCTTGCTGTTCTCCTTTACGTTCGCGTCAGAGTACGCAGAGTAAGGGATGAAAGGTATCTTTGTTACGTCGTATCCGATCGTCTTCAGAAGAGTGCTCAGCTTGGCCTTGCAGTCCTCGTACTTCGCCTTGTCGTATCCTGCCGCGTCCATCTTGTTTATTCCGACGATGAGCTGGCTGACTCCGAGAACCTTCGCCAGGAATGCGTGCTCCCTAGTTTGTGACTGAGGGCCTTCCATTGCAGAGCATACCAGGACCGCTGCGTCTGCCTGGCTGGCTCCGGTAATCATGTTCTTTACGAAGTCCTTGTGGCCAGGGGCGTCAATGATCGTGAAGTAGTACTTCGCAGTCTTGAAGTCCTTGTGGGAGATGTCGATGGTGATTCCCCTCTCTCTCTCCTCCTTGAGCTCGTCCATGAAGAAAGCGAACTCGAAGGTGGCTTTGTTGTACTTTGCCGCCTCCTCCTTCATCTTCACCATTGCCTGCTCGCTGATTGCTCCAGTATCGTAGAGCAGCCTGCCTACCGTTGTCGACTTGCCGTGGTCTACGTGTCCTATGAAAATCAAATTCATGTGCTGTTTCTCTGCCATAAAATCTACCGATAAATGTGATTAATACCGCGCCCAGGATTAGAAAAGGGCTTACTTAATCTGTTAACTTTATTATCAATAAACTTATTTAAAGGTTTGCGTGGAAACTGACGATATACGCGCGCTGACGGGCACTTGGACGGATGACGACGCGCGGACAGATACTGAAATATGTTTTTAAATAGGGAAAGCGGCAATTATAATATGAAAAACGCGGGTGACCATCTGGCAATCGAAAACAAGAAGTTTGGGTCAGAGTTAGAGCGGGCCCTGAAGGTATACGAGTTATTCGACTCAGTACTGGTAGGAAGCACACCGGCCAAGATGACGCTGCCGGCTAGCGTAGGACCCTATCTTCCGAAGACCAACGACCTCGACGTGCTCATGGAAAGGCAGAAGGTCCACAATTTCGCCACTGCCAACGGCCTTGAGGTGGTCGAGGCGTCTCTGATCGACAGCATGAGCGTCAGGTACGGCACGATGGGGACCCCGACAGTCAGGAAGGTCGAATCGCCGCTCAAGGTGCTCAGAATGAAGGCAGGGGACGGAAAGTTCGAATTTCTGGACAGCGTGGACTTCTTCACCCCTGAAACGGGCGTCGGGATAATACCTGCGCACAGGGCGATTGGCACCTACCAGACGGTCAGCATCCTGGGCACTGAGATGAAGATGCCCGAAAGGGGATTCCTCACCTCGACCTTCGTGAACCCGGTGGCCTGCACGCCGAACAGGATCATGAGGGCCGCGTACTGCTGGGCGGACGACTATCGCGACTCGCCAAGAAGGCTGAAGGACGAGACCCTGCCAGTCATGATGAGCTACATCCAAGAAGGCGAGGAACGCGTATCTGAGCTTCACAAGACCGGCGGCGTGCGCCTTAGCGTAGACTATACCCACTACTCGGAGAGGGTCAACAAGACCGGCGCGTACCTTGAGACCAACCTCAAGCCTGACGTGCTCAGGGCCGCAAAGAGGATAGGGCTGGACGCTGGCGAGAGGGAAGAGCTGCTCAAAGATGTCGTGAGGTCGTTCAAGTCCTACGGGAAGGAGAAGATCAGCGTTGCATAATGGGAGCACATGGCGGCAAGAAACAGGGTCAAGGCATTCGACATGGAAAAGCGCGCTCCTGCAATGGCGGATGCGCTCATCGCGCAGCTCCAGTCGCTGATAAAGGACCTTAAGCGAACTGACGACTGAAAGACGAATCACAAACAGGTAGGTCGCATGCCAACAGAAGCACTCAAAAATAGCCCGCTTATCGAGAACGGGAAGTACTCGAAGGAGCTGGAGTCGATAGTCAAGGTCCACCGTACGTTTCCGAGGATGATGCCTGTCGGCAGCACTTGGATAAAGCTGAACCTGTTCGAGGACAGGGATCATGCGCTTGCGGGCGCGATAAGCAGGACGCACGACCTCGACGTGCTTATCAGCGACAGGGACCTTAACACTGCAATACTCAGGTCCGACAGGTCGGCGATAGAGGCGAGGAACCTCTATCTCGGCGTAAGGGAGGTCGCCGCGAAGACGGACGGCAGGCCTTCGGAGCATGTCTTCATAAAATCGCCGTTCAAGGTCATAGGGCTGCTGGGCGTCGACAGGGAGATACAGCGCGACAGCCTCGACATATTCACCCCGAGCACGGGCGTGGGGGTCATACCCGTTAACGAGAAGGTGATGAACTCCGCAAAGAGCGTGAAGATAGGCGGCGTGGAGGTCAGAAACGCGCCCTTCGGCTTTGCCATGGCGACGCAGATCAATCCGCATGCGTACACTAGGGAAAGGGCCGCCAGGCTCTTCTATGTGATATCGCAGTACGTGATGAACCACTCGCAGGAAGAGTACAGGAGCGAGGTCATCGGCGTTTTCTCCGACCACATAGGCGAGGGCTCTAAGGCCGCAGGGGAGGCGTTCAGAACCAAGGCGGTGCAGGACGAATTCAAAAAACTGCAGAGAAGGAACGAGGACGGCCCGCTCGGCCTGCTCTCGGACTACGACAGCGAGGTCAGAAAGGTGGGCAAGCTACTCGGGCGCCAGGCGGACGAATTCGAAAGCGCGGCCAGGAGCGTGGGGCTCAGGAACAGGAAGACAATAGACTCCTCGTTCCGCGCGCTCACTTCCAGCATGAGCGAATACAGGGGCGGCGAGCGCGACACCGCGTAGTCCTTGCAAAAGATATTTATATTTTCTCAAGCAAACTAATCTTACTTGTTTTCCCGCAAGTACTGCATTTTTGCAGGAGGGGTTTAAGTGGCACTTGAAGACAAATACAGCGAATTCGAAAAGTTCATGGAAGAGAACCGCAGCAAAAGGAAGTTCGAGCAGAGCGTCGAGCTCGCGATAAACTTCAGGAGCGTCGATTTCTCAAAGCAGGTCAACAGGCTCAATTTGGACATACTGCTTCCCAACGGAAAGGGCAAGACGAGCAAGATCGCGCTGTTCGCAACCGACAAGGCGCTCATCGAGAAGGCCGGCGGAAGCGACATCGAGATACTCGACGGAAACGCTATAGCCGCCATGGCGAACGACAAGGAAAAGCTCGCGCAGCTGCTGAACTACGTCCTAGTGGCGCAGCAGAACCTCATGCCGACCATAGCCAGATACCTCGGACCTTACCTAGGACCGAGGAACAAGATGCCTAAGCCGTTCATGCCGGGCCAGGACCTGACCAAGATGTCGAACGACATAAACAAGAGCATCTCGATAAGGAACAAGGGCAAGTTCCTGCCGACCGTCCACTGCGTCGTAGGGAGCGAGAAGATGGACAGCAGGAAGATATACGACAACGTAAAGGAGGTCGTGAGCGCCGTGACCAAGAAGACCGGAGTCAACCACATAAGGTCCGTCTACGTGAAGCTTACGATGAGCAAGCCGTTCAAGCTGGTGTGAATATGACAATGCTTAAATCTCAAAAGATAGAGTTCGTAAAAAACCTGGAGAAGGACATAAAGGCTCACAAGACGGTGGCCATCCTTCCTATGGAGGGCCTGCCGGATCGGCTCTTCCAGAGGGTAAAGGAGCAGCTGAGGAGCAACGCGAAGGTCGTCGTCGCCAGGAAGAGCCTCATATCGAGGGCGCTAAAAGAGAGCGGATTCGAGAAGCTCGAGCCCTACATAACCGGGAACGTCGCACTCATACTCTCGAACGGGGAGCCTTTCGAGCTGTACAAGACCATAAGCTCAAACAAGCTCCTGCTTGCGGCAAAGCCGAACCAGATCTCGCCGGAGGACATAAGCATAGAGGCTGGGGAGACCAGCATAGCCCCTGGACAGACGGTGACCGACCTTAAGGCGGGAGGAATAGACGTCAAGATAGACAAGGGCAAGGTCGTGATCTCCAAGGACAAGGTCCTTGTCGAGAAGGGCAAGAAGATAAGCGGTGCAGTGGCCAACGCCCTGAAGATACTTGACATAAAGCCCTTCTCCGTCGCGCCGAAGCTGAAGGTCGCGCTGAACGGCGGGCTCATATTCAACGAGGTCGCGCTGGGCGTTGACGAGGTTTTCGTGAACAACGAGATCGCAAGGAACTTCAGGGAGGCGTTCGCGCTGAGCCTTGAGATGGGCTTCGTCACGAAGTACAACGCAGACATGCTTCTTGGCCGCGGATACAGGAACGCGATGGCCGTCGGGATCGAGGCAAAGGTTCCCGAACCGGAGGTCACGAAGGCCCTGATTGCGAGAGCAGCGGCGGAGGCGGCAAGCGTCTCCGTCCAGGTCCCTGCCGAGGCAGAGGCTTCTGCTGAACAGAAGACCGAATGAAAAAATCATAGATCATACTTAGGTGAAAAAATGGAATACATATACGCTGCTCTTCTACTCGATGCAGCAGGAAAGGAAGTGAACGAAGAAAACATAACGAACGTGATAAAGGCGGCGGGCATGGCACCGGACGAGGCGATGGCCAAGTCAGTAGCCGGCTCCCTTAAGGGCGTCAACATAAAGGACGTCATAAAGAACGCCCAGGCGATGCAGGCTGCGGCCCCTGCGGCGGCTCCTGCGGCCGAAGAAAAGAAGGGCAAGAAGCAGGAAGAGGAGAAGAAGGGCGACGAGGAAGCGGCAAGCGGACTCGCGAGCCTCTTCGGCTGAAAAGGGAAGGCATCGAAGAGAAGAAAGGCGCGTCCGTCGCGCCCGGCCGACAGCGAGCCGGGCGCAGGGCATGCACAAGCGTGCCCAACGGGCCGCGTCGCCTATTCCTTACGTTCTTTTACACATTAGCGTGAACTACCTCGGGCTAAAGCCCGAGGCTTCTACCTGAATTAAGACGCAAAGAGCGTCTTCTGTCCGTCGTCTTCTTTAGGAAGGAATTTCGGATATTCGTGTTTGTCGATGTAATGCTCGAC
>CABMGC010000096.1 GCA_902385515.1 uncultured archaeon | reverse complement strand
CGACCTTATTCTCAATTCGCCGTCAGGTGGATCCGATAATTCTCGTTGGACCTAGATCTACACTTTCGCCCCAGTAAACCCGATACCGGGCCCGGTAGCATCGTGCGGCCGAATTTACTTCGGCTCGGGCCTGTACGCCAACTCGACTTATGTCAACGGCTCCGTGGCTCCCGGGTTTCCAGTAGGCCAGATACCGACCTCGACCGGCGTCGCGGCGTACGGCAGCTATGTGGTGTACCAGATAAACTCGGGCAGCCTTATTGCGCTGTCTCCTTCTGGATCGATCATGTGGGTGTACAGCGTCCCGGCGTCCCCGGCGTACTTCGGGACGGCGCTGACCGACGCAACGCCCGTGATATCGGGCAAGCTTGTCTACGCCCTCTGGTCGGGCGGCCTCTCCGCGCACAATCTCACCGACGGCGCGCTCAGGTGGTTTGTTCCGCTTCCTAGGCCCTCTGGCATGGCCCTGGCCTACGGCCGGCTCTACGTCGCGGTGGGCGGCAGCGTCATAGCATACGGCTCATGCGCGGAGCCTCTCGGAGCTTCGGCGCTGTCAGCAATCGCGACGTTCAACCTGAATTCAAGGTTCGGATGCGCCGCCGCCATCTCAAACATCGCATACCCTTCGTCCAACTTCAGCGTGTTCGCGGGCAGCGTCCCTGCAAACTCCGTGACGGTCGCAAGCTTTGACGGCAACGCGCACTACGTGCGGGCAGGAAACTCGGGTCCGATGAACTCGTCTTTTGCAAGCGTGTCCTTCTGGATAAACATGAGCGCCTACTCGGCTAACGGCGTCAGGTTCATCAATTACGGGGACAACCGCACGTGCCCTGCGATCTCGTACTGCGCAGGCTGGTTCTTCTACCTGACTGCGAACGGCCCGACCTCCAACAGTGTCGTGCAGTTCAGCGTCGTGAACGTGAACCAGACGCGCGTCAGTGTTCCTCCCAACGCGATGGTGAGGAACATCTGGTACATGGTAACTGGGACCTACGACGGCAGGAAGGCGACCGTATACGTTAACGGACTGAGCCAGAACGCAGTCAACAGGACCGGTCCGATAGCTTCCACCCCGCCCTACCTGAATCTGACAATGGGCACGGGAACTGCAATAGACGGAAGGTATTTCACAGGTAACATCGCAAACTTGCAGGTGTACAACGGATCGCTCAGCGCCTACCAAGTAAGCCAGCTGTACCAGCGTGGCATCCAGGGTGCGCCGCTCCAGAACGCCAGGCTTGTCGCGTGGTACCCCCTGTCGGGAGACACTAGCGACTACGCGCTGTTGAACTCGGGATACAATTACGGCGTGGGCTTCACGTCGCAGGGCTATGCTCCGCCAGGCCTTTCAAACGCTTACTCCGTGAGCAGATCCAGCGTCATTCTGCCGCTGCTCAGCTATTCTGCCGGAAATTACGTGACGTATCCAGTGGGTGTTTATTCATGGAAGTGAAAGACGCACTAAGGAAATCAAGCAAGGGCCAGATGATGACCCTGCTGATGGTTGTCATATTTCTCCTGATGCTAGCGGAGCTGTTCGCCTTCGTGCTGCTGAGCGTGGGCACCGACAGCATTTCCCAGTCGATGGCGCTGTCCTCAAGCTCGAGCAATTACGGAAGCCTGGCCAGGGAGAGCGCCGCCTCCTTCGGGCAGGCAAGCGCAGCAAGGGCGCTATCGACCCTGGTGAACTACTCTTCCACCCCGGCGCTCAGAAAGGGAAACTTTATCACAAACTTCTCGCTTTACTTTTCGAACCTGATGATCAACGGCACTCTGCCTAACGACACGTCCGGCTATCCTGCAAGGGCGATGGGTCCTTTGACTTTCAAGAACTACAACCTGCTGCTGTCCGGCCAGGCGGGCCTTTCTGCGCAGAACGTGAACGTGAATTTCACCGCCCCTGTCGTCTTCCAGACAGACCCCTACTCGATACATGTCTCCTATATTGAGCGACTGACGTTCAACTCGTCGGGCAGTTCATACAGGTACGCGATACCTGTCAACGTTTCCGTATCGCTGAACAACACGCCGGACCTGTTTTACGCTCAGCAGGGAATATTTCGGCCGATCAAGCCGGCGGCCTTCGGAAACCTGTCTTCGGTAGTCGGGTCTGCGTACGCTGCGGCCGGCAATTCAATAGGCTACGCGTACGGCACGGTGTACAGCGTGCCCAGCAACACCGCGACCAGCGCGACATGTCCGCTGCCAGTTCCCGCCGCGTTCAACGCTGTAGGGATGGGCCAGTATCTCATCATCTCGACCTACAATGCCCAGAACATCGGATCCTGCATAAACAATTTCGGCGGACTGGTGACCTACGTGCCGCCGTCGGCCCTTCCCACTGTGCCCTACCTGGTCTATGCAAGCTCGACCAACGCGCTTCAGAGCATGCCCAGCGGGATGCACGTGCTTCTCAACGGCCCTGGCATGGACGTGCTCAACATAGAAAACCTAAGGAACGCCGTGATGAACGCATACTACCTCCCGTCCCAGTTCGCCCCGTCATACACTGACAGGGCAAGCGCGAACTTACTTGCGAAATCTCCGAACGGGCTGCTCACCTTCTCGAACTACAACACCCAGGCGGCGTTCTTGAACGGCGCGTCGAGCTACTTGTCTGGTAGCGGCCATTCCGCTTACCCGGTAGCCTAGCTCCAATCGGTGTATCCTACTGGATACGGCGCCGGCAATTCCCTGATTAGCGGTTTCGGCGGCGCGTCCCAGGGATCAGTTTACTATAATCTGAGCCTAGGCACATTGGGGCAACTGCAGTTTGATCAGCCAGCCCTATCTTCACATCCCCTGACCAGCAATTTCATTGTGCCGATAAACCAGTGGAGCCTCGTAGGCTTTTCCGTCAACAATACTGCCACCACCGTTTATTTCGACGGCAATTCCCAGGTCTTCGCTGGCGCATCCTTAGGCGCCCCGAGCAACACGTTCTTCGCGATAGGGGGTCAGTCATCTGGAGGATACTTCAGCGGCGCGATATCCAACGTGCAGCTCTACAACACGGTCATTTCTCCGGTCCAGGCCCAGAAGGTTTACTCAGAGGGGATTTCCGCCATTCCTATAAGCGGCAACGTTCTTGCCGGAGGCCTGGTCGGATGGTGGCCCCTGAACGGCGACGCCAACGACTACAGCGGGTCCAGCGGCAACGCCCTGGGCACAAACATAGCGTTCGGCCTCCTGCAGAATTACACGAGGGACAGCCTATTCTCGACCCAGATCCCTACGCAGCTAATTCCCCTGCCTGGCGTGCTGTCGTGCACTTCCAACAGCCAGTGCGCGGCGCAGGGCCTACCTCGAATATACGTCGGGCGTATGCCGATATCGCTAAGACTGGGGCTTACAGAAGCGGCCAATTTCAGCGGCACGTCAAGCAGCTACATGTCTGCCAACGTGCCACTGATGAACGTCGCATCCGGAGGCCAGAACACTGTGTCCTTCTGGATGTATGGCAACGTGCTTAATCCAGGGATGCCTTTCGGCTTCGGATCGTACGGGTTGGAGTGGCTGCCGATAGGATCGCCCTGCTTCGGATTCAACTCAGGTGACGGGAACATCTACGGCTTCGATCCGTCAAGCATCCAGAACAAGTGGACACTTGTGACAGCAGTATTCTACAACGGCGCTCCTAGTAACAGCCTGCTTTATGTGAATGGAGCGGCACAGCCAATTGGAGTGTGCTATGGAGGCTCAGCTGCAAGTTGCACAGCCACCACGGGCTTCCAGCTATCGGGATGGTCCAAGGACACAGCCTATCCTTTTGCCGGAAGCGTGGCCAATCTCCAGATCTATAACACGACCCTTACGCCCGCGCAGATAAGCTCGCTTTATGGCGAGGGCGTTTCGGGGATGCCCGTGACCGGCACGGGCCTGGTCGGATGGTGGCCTCTTAACGGCGACGCCAACGACTACAGCGGGCTTGGCAACGGTGGGTCTGCGTACGGCGTTCCATACCGCTACATCAATTCATCATACCCTGCAGTGGGAGGCCAATCTGCCTCAATAGCTAATGAATGGCAGGCTTTGGGCATTGCAAATGCGTAAAACTGCAAGTCGCCTTTCGGTTCGAGTTCATATGCCGCTTATGCTGCCGAAAAGCCCGCCTATCACTATCGATGTCACGTAGAAAACGATGACCCCTGCGACCATGAAGACTGGCATGTACTTCAGCCCCTTGAACATCGTGCCCGAAGATACGACGCTGACTATGAACGCGCCGAATCCCGTTATGATGAGAACCGACGCAAGCGCGAAGTTATGGTACATGGCTATCGTTATCTGCGGCGGACTAGGCTTGAGGAAGGATATCCCGACAGTCGGGAGTCCTCCCGGATTCTGCTGGAGTATGCCCGCCCACACGGAATCCGTGACGGTGATCATCTCCGCGGTCAGTCCGTAGAGCACCGGCGCGCCTATGACTGTCGCGAACCCGATGAAGAGCGTGTACATGAAGAGCTGGCCGGCGACCTCCTTCTCGACGACCCTCTGGTTCCTCATGTCCTTCGCTATCTGGTTCAAAAGATCGGTCATGCCTCCTCCGTACATGATGCTTTCTGTTATCATCCTTATCGTGTGCTGCAGCTGCGGCGACCTGTAGCTCCGAGACAATTCCGTGAGCGCGTTCTGCAGCGTAACTCCGGCGTAGAGCTTCTTTGTCAGTTCCTTTATGTCTTCGGAGAAATAGGTGAACTCCGGCCTTGCGGCAAGCGCCATGGCCTTGTCAAGGGCGATGCCGCTCCTTATGTTCGCCGCGGTTAGCTGCAGATAGTCCGGCAGTATGTTTTCCACGAAGTTCTTGCGCTGGTCGATCTTGAACTCGAGGAACACGTATATGACCGCCTCGTACACTATCGTCGCAACGATGCCCACGAGCGCGGATATGATAGGGTCGATCTTAAGCCCGAGGTTGATGATGAACGGCAGGGATACGAACAGCGCAAACCCTCCGATTATTGCAATCATGAGGAATGTGTCCGCGTCCATCCTGACGCCGGACAGCTTGAGCTCCCTGGTCAAGAAGTTAACTACGCTCCTTGACACGAGCTTATCAAATGCTATTTTCATGATCTCACAACGCGAATACAGGCCTGGACGACCTCATGATGTTGAGGAATATGATCTGCAGGAAGAATATAAAGACAAGCACGCCAATCAGCGTGGTGCCCGTTATGCTGAATATGTTTATGAATGTGGTAAGTATGGCTGCGACCGCTATGCCCATGCTTGGGAATATGACTCCGAAAAGCAGGTAGAACATCGCAAGGGCGTTGAGCCTCTGTCCGTACCTCCGAAGGTCTATGATCCTCTCCTGCATGACCTCGTCCACCACCCCCTGCAGTGCGCCCACTATGTCCGCTCCGACCTTTATGCTGACGCTGGCCTGGAGCATTATCCTCTTGAACGTCTTCGACTGGCTCTTGGCGCTGATATCGTCTATGGCCTGCTCGGTCGGAGTGCCCAGCTGTATCAGCTCGACCACCTTCGCGAACTCCTTGCTGGCGGCCCCGTAGCCGGTGCTGACGGCCGCCATGGCGTTGAAGAAAGGCATTCCCGACCTCATGCTGATCACAAGGTCCCTGGCCGCGAACAGTATGTCCTTCTCTATGTCCTTGCCCTCTATCTTGCTCCTGTCCATCGGGTACCTTATGAACCTGTTGAAGAGCGACATGTACAGCGCGACTCCTATCGCGCCAGCGAACAGGAAGGATTCGACGCCCAACCCCACATATAGGAGGAGTGCGCATATAGCTATAGAAACGACCGCGCATATTATCAGCGTGTTGACGAACATCCTCCTTACGAACACGTAGGGCGCATCCTTGATGCCTAGCGCCCTTAGCGCGCCTTCAAGGTCCTTGTATTTCGAGGCGGTACTTGCAAAGTACATCTGTAGCCTGTTGGGCCTCTTGTAGTTCACTCCGGATGCGGCCGGTGCGCCGCCCATCTCCTGCTTCGGGGCTCCAGGAAGCAGCGGAGCCGCGGCTGGCTTTGCGCTGGCATCGCCTCCGAACAGGGGCTTGGACTTTACTTTCAGGAAAAGGAACTTCTTGGACTTCGTGAAGCCGACTATGCCTGCGTCTCCCGCGGCGGCGCCCTCTCCCTTTTTTCCTCCAAACAAAGCCATCTTTCAACGCACCTATCTTATTCCGAGCTTGGCCCTTATCGACTTGACCCTGTTGTTCCTTATTTCCAGCAGTTCCTTCTGGTCCTCGTTCATGCCTTCAGTGTTCTCGCTAGCCGCCTCGGCATACAGGCCCCGTATATCTTCGATTATGACCTTGGTCTGGTCGCCGGCAAACACGTGCTCGTCTATTCCCTCATCGATCTTCTCGAGCTCTACGAGCTGGTCCTGCACTGACAGCGTGGGCATCACCAGCCTCTTTTTCGCCCTCTCGCTCTCCGCGGCAACGACCCTTCCGACCCCGCTCCCGAAAGCCTTCGCTATCTTCGCAAGCTCGCCG
This sequence comes from uncultured archaeon, assembly GCA_902385515.1. Classification (GTDB taxonomy): domain Archaea; phylum Micrarchaeota; class Micrarchaeia; order Micrarchaeales; family CABMGC01; genus CABMGC01. Next base: position 2,492 of record CABMGC010000096.1, on the reverse strand, counting down.
GCCGCCTCGGCCTTCTCCCGCCCCACCTGCCTTATCTCGACCCTTCCTTCCTGCTCGTTTATGCGTACCTCGACCTGGGGGGCAGGGCCCTGCGGCTGCGGCGCCGCGGCAGCCTCTGGCTTTTTGACCTCAAATCCCTCGATATGATAGTAGACGTCGGAATAGTTGAGCCTCCTTACTGATATGCTGTTCGACATTATCTCGTTGACGTCAATGGTGGTGGCTGCCTGGCTCTGCGCCGCCGCGTCGGCGGCGTTAATTAGGGAAACCATCTTTTCATAATCGAGTGGACTTTCCAAACCTACACCTTCTCTATGAGCTCGTGCGAGTACGGCGTGTCCTCGTTGACTATCCTCATTATCGCGTCCCTGTTCTTATAGTAGTTGCTGATGACGAAGCCGGCAGCGTCGACGTCAAGTATGTTGTTCTTGACCATCCACGCGAGGACCTTGCCCTTCTCCCTTATGCCTTCCAGCAGCTCCTCCCTATTGAGCCCTCCGTAAAGCGCTATCATCTCGCTGAGCCTTGCGAGTTCCGATATCTGGTTGAAAACGTCGCTGCGCATGTCCCACCGGTATATGACGTTGACGTCTCCGGTCTTGGTAAGCTCTCCGAACTCGAGCACCCTTCTTATTCCGAGCCTTCTGTGCCTAAACAGCGTGACTATGCCCCCGAAAGCGTTTATCATGAGCTTGGGCACCTCGATAGGAGGGTTGGTCATTCTTATGACCGTGTCCTGAGCGTTGTCCGCGTGGACCGTGCCGTACACGGCGTGACCCGTGTGTATGGCCTCGAACAGCGTCTCTGCGTCCTTCTTGGTCCTGACTTCTCCTACGAGCACGATGTCCGGCCTCTGCCTGAGGGCGTTTATCATGAGGTCGTAGAGGGTCACCTCTCCTTTGCCCTCTGGGTTGGGCTGCCTCGTCAGCATCGGCACCCAGTGCAGGAACGAGGGAAGCGTGAGCTCCCTGGTCTCTTCCACCGAGATTATGCGGTGGTTCGCAGGCATGAATATGCTCATGGCGTTAAGGAAGCTCGTCTTTCCGCTCGCAGTTCCCCCTGATATAAGGAGGCTGACCTCGTTCTCGACGCACAGCCATATGAGCGACGCCATCTCGTTGGAGACCGTGCCGTTCGCCAGCATGGCGGTCATGGTCCACGGGTTCTTGCCGAACTTTCTTATCGTTATGGTGTTTCCTTTCTGCGACACGGGGTAGAGCGTGGCGTTGACTCTTGACCCGTCAGACAGCTCCGCGTCCATGAGCGGATCAAGGTTGCTTATGGCCCTTCCGATTCTCCTTCCTATCTGCTCGGAGTCGTCGTATATTATGCTCTCGTCAAGGATCGTCACGTTCGTCTTGCACCAGCCGTACTTCTTGTGGTAGACCCACACCGGCTCCTTTGAGTTGTTGACCGCGATCTCTTCGAGGTTGTCGTCAGCGAGCGGCGCCTGGAGGTCGCCGAGCCCGAGCATGAAGTTTATTATGTAGGCGATAAGGACCTTCTTGGTTTCCTCCGAGGAGCCCGGCAGGTATCTTTCGATGACTATCTCGGAAGCGTCCTCGTACTTTTTGGTGAGCTCGTCGACGTACTCCTTGTCCTCTATTCTCATCGGGTCTATGGGCACCATCGACATCAGGGACTGCCGAAGGGATATCATCAGCACCTTGGTGGCGTCGCCGATGCCCGGGGTCGTGACCTCGTATACCGGCGTGAAGTCTCCCTTGTCGATTATCCTTATCTTGACGTGGAGGCCGTTCGCGTCAAGCTCGTACGATGAGTACTCCTTGACACCTCCTCCGGCTTGATCGTCGACCATCAAAATCACTTGCCTATGTCGTTAACGTCGTCCCTTACCTTGTCCATCTTCGAGTTGAGCTTGCGGACCTTCTTTTTCGTGCCCTCGATCTTCGTGCTCGCGTCCTCGATGTCAAGGCTTTTCTTCGCCACGTTCCCCTCGCCGAGCGCGGATATGGCCCGCATCTGGTTGGACAGGTCGCCCAGCTCCTTTGATAGGGCGTCCCTCTCCTTCTCGACGCTGTTTATGTCTGCCCTTACCGCGTTGAGCTTGTCGCTCAGTTCTGCGAATCCGCCGAACTGGCCCTTGATGCCGGCAAGCTTTGTCTTAAGGCCGCTTATCTGCATGTCCGCCGTTGCGTATATCCTCGATATGTCCTGCGACGTCCGCGTGACGTCGTCAAGCATCTTCTCCCTCTCGCGTCCGATCTCCCTCCTGATCCTCTCGGCGTCGCGCTTTGACGACTTGGAAAGCGAGTCGTACTCTTCCTCTTCCTTCTCCTGCTGGAACATGACGCGCCTAAGCGCGTTGGTCTCGTCCCTCATTCCGTTGATCAGCTCCAGATATCCCTTCCTGTTCTCATCTATGGACTTGTTGAACTCCTTGTTGAGGTTCTTGATGGCGCTCTCGGCGTTCTCGAGCTTGTTGTTGAGGTCGTTTATCACTGCCCTCGCGTTCTCGTCCCTCGTCTTGT
>CABMGC010000095.1 GCA_902385515.1 uncultured archaeon | reverse complement strand
TGGCCGACAGCTTTCGGAAGACCGGCGATCTGGGGCTTACGGCCGAGCAGATGGCAGGCTCGACCCGGCTCAGGAGGATGAGCGGGAAGAAGTTCGAAGTCAACGACGTATTCGAGATGATGCTCAAGATAGCCGCGACAAGCGGCCCGGGAAGCAAGGACGTGAAGGTAAAGGCGCTGGCTTCGCTGCTTGCGGCGAGCACTCCCCGCGAGGCGAAGTACGTGGTCCGGTTCGCCCTGGGACAGCTAAGACTGGGCGTCGGCGACGCCACCGTGCTGGAGGCGCTCTCCAAGATGGCGACCGGCGAGCGCAAGTTCAAGGACCGCCTTGAGGTGGCCTACAACATCTGCAGCGACCTCGGCGAGGTCGGCGAGGTCCTCGAGCGCGAGGGCGTGAAGGGGATCGAGCACTTCAGGGTGGAGCTCTTCAAGCCGATAAGGCCTGCTTTGGCCGAGAGGCTGCCCACCGCGGATGAGATACTCGAAAGGATGCGCGGCAGGTGCGCGGTCGAGAGCAAGTACGACGGCCTGAGGGCGCAGGTGCACGTAGACAGGAAGCGCAAGAAGGTCGAGATATTCTCGCGCAGGCTGGAGCGGCTGGAGGAGATGTTCCCCGAAATAGTGCGGGCCGCCCTGGAAGAGGTCAAGGCGGACAGCGCGATACTCGACGGCGAGGCGATCGCCTATGACGAGGCCACCGACCAGTTCCACGCCTTCCAGGAGACGATCCAAAGAAAGAGGAAGCACGGCATCGAGGCGAAGAGCAAGGAGCTTCCTCTGCATCTCTTCTCCTTCGACCTGCTTTACCTTAACGGCGAAAGCTACCTCGACAAGAGGTACGAGGAACGGAGGGACAGGCTCGAGAAGATAGTCAAGGGCGACGGGACGATACGCTTCTCCGACCGGATAATCACCTCGAAACCCAAGGAGATCGACGAGTATTTCGACAGGGCGGTCGAGGACGGGCTGGAGGGCATAGTCGCAAAAGACCTCGACGCCCCCTACGTGGCCGGCGCGCGCAAGTTCAGCTGGATAAAGATGAAAAGGAGCTACAAGGGCGAGCTCACCGACACCCTGGATTTGGTGATCGTCGGTTTCTACGCCGGGAAAGGGATCCGCACCGAGTTCGGGTTCGGCGGCCTTCTCGCAGCGGTCTACAACGAAAAGGAGGACGTCTTCGAGACCATAACTAAGATAGGGACCGGCTTCACCGAGGAGAACATGGCCATGTTCAAGAAGCTCCTTGACAAGATCAAGGTCTCGAAGAAGCCGGCGCGGGTCAGCGCGGTAATCGAGCCTGACTTCTGGGTCGAGCCCAGGTACGTGGTGACCGTCAACGCCGACGAGATCACGAAATCGCCGACTCACACCGCCGGCAGGCACGACGAGAACGGGATAGAGGTCGGCTACGCGCTAAGGTTTCCAAGGATAGTGAGCAACGGGATCCGCGAGGACAAGGACGCTGGCGATGCCACGACCACGAAGGAGGTCATCGAGATGTTCAAGATGCAGCGCAAGACGAAGGTGGAGGAGGCGGCCTGAGGCCGACGTCATTCAGGCTCCCTGGCGGTACGAAATACTTATATAAAGAACGCCTTGCGGCATTAGTAAATTCCAGTATTACAGATTTTACCCAAATAAAAGCACTTTACCTCGGTAATGGAATTGGAATGCCAATTCCGAGTATTCCTGTTATCGGAAAATCTGCACAAGGTATTTAAACTTAAGTAGATTAGCATAACTTGGCGATTAGAATATAGGTAGATCATATGGTTGACTACGAGAACGACATTTTGGGAGTAAGCGGTGACCAAGCAGGACAGGGAATAAACGCGCAGATAAAGATCGTAACACTGGGAGCGGGCGGTGCTGGAAACAACACCATCAACAGGCTTCTGAAAGTGGGCGTTAAGGGAACCGAGCTGGTTGCGGTAAACACGGACGTTCAGCACTTCAAGATAATAGACGACAGGATCAAGAAGATACTTATCGGAAAGTCCATAACCAGAGGACTGGGAGCTGGAGGAACCCCTGACGTGGGAGCCAAGGCCGCGGAGGTCGACAGGCACCTGCTGGAAGAGGTACTTTCAGGAGCGCAGCTGGTATTTTTGTGCGCAGGAATGGGAGGAGGAACCGGAACAGGATCACTTCCAGTCATAGCGCAGATAGCGAAGGAGCAGGGAGCTATCGTGGTTTCGATGGTGACAATGCCTTTCGACCTCGAGAGGGTGAGGAAGGTGAAGGCTGCCGAGGGAATCCAGAAGCTGAGGAAGTACTCGGACAGCGTAATCATCGTAGACAACAACAGGCTGGTCAAGCTCGTGCCTAACCTGCCTATGAACGAAGCCTTCGCGGTCGCGGACGACGTGCTCGCAAAGGCGATCGGCGGACTGGTCTGGACGATCACCCAGCCAAGCCTAATCAACATAGACTTCGCGGACGTGAGGTCCATTATGGGCAACGGAGGAGTGGGATTCATATCGGTCGGAAACGGGAAGGGCAACGACAAGGTCACGAGCGCATCAGAGGCCGTCCTTAAGAACAAGCTGCTGGACGTGACATTCGAGAACGCGACCGGCGCGCTGATCCACATATCCGGAGCATCGGATTTGACCCTCGGAGACGCCATAAAGGCGGGAGAGGTCATAACCGAGCAGATGGATCCTAGGGCCAACGTCAAGTGGGGCGCAAGGATCGTTCCTGGATATGAGGGACAGATCGAGATAGTCGCGATCGTGACTGGAGTCAAGGGAGAAAGCGTGCTCGGAGTCGGAGACGAGAAGGAGAAAGAGGCCTCCTTCACCGGCCTGGACTCGCTGTGATAGGTGATCGAATGTCAAACGAATTCGATTACGAGGCTTTCTCGCCTCACGTTGCAGTCGTGGGAGTGGGAGGACAGGGAAGCAACCTTGTCAACAGGCTCCACGTCAACGGCATCAAGAGCGCGACGACAATTGCGATAAACACCGACCTTGCCCACCTTAACATCATCAAGGCGAACAGGAAGGTGCTCATCGGAAAGGAAATGACGAAGGGACTCGGATCTGGAGGATTCCCGGAGGTCTCGGCCAAGGCGGCGGAGATAAGCAAGTCTGACATAGAGAAGGTCCTCGAGGGATACAACCTCGTCTTCGTGGCAGCGGGAATGGGAGGCGGAACCGGAACCGGCGCCTCGCCGATTGTCGCGAAAGTCGCAAAGGAGATGGGAGCGACCGTCATTGCGTGCGTGACATATCCGTTCGCACTGGAGAGGAGCAGGGCCACGAAGGCCGAATGGGGCATCCAGCAGCTTGCCAAGGAGGCGGACTGTGTCATAGTGGTGGAGAACGAGAAGCTTCTCAGCTACGTGCCTAACCTGCCTATGGAAAGGGCGTTCGAGCTCTGCGACAACGTGGTCGGAAACGCGGTCAAGGGCATCGCGGACACGATCATGTTCCCGAGCCTGATAAACCTGGACTTCGCAGACCTGAGCACGATCGTAAAGGACACAGGCACCGCGGTAATAAGCCTTGGAACCGGAAGCGGATCCGGAAGGGTGGACCAGGTCATAAAGTCGACCCTGTCGCACCCGCTGCTAACGGTGGACTATGAAGGCGCCAAGGGCGCCCTCATCCACGTGGCTGGAGGATCCGACCTCACGATAGAGGAGGCGACGAAGATAGGAGCCGGAGTCACCGAGAGCATGGCCGGCGACGCCAACGTCATCTTCGGAGCTAGGCTGATCCCTGAGATGAGGGACCAGGTCCGCGTGATGTCGATAATCACTGGAGTCAAGGCCAAGTTCGGCGAAAGGCGCAAGCCTCAAGAGGAGGTAGAAGCGCTTCGCGTTGCTGACCTTGGAAAGATCCTTTGATGACTGTCTGTGCGGACGCGGGTGCCTTTTCGGCACCCGCTCTCTGCGGACGGCCGTTTGTCAAATCCTCTGCTTTTTTGCAAGTCAGTTTTCTATGCCTTTTTGTAGATCTTTGCGTCGTTGTCCCCAGCGCTCAGCCTCCTGAACGGTTCCAGGCCCGAGCCAAGCATCATTCTGTCCACTTCCCCGATCGGGTGGTACCTATAGAAGCTCTTGAATTCCCTTCCGTTCCCGAGCCAGATGCCGTCAGCGCACTCGTTTCGGCCCGCCTCGCGTATCTTCCTGTACTTGCCCTCCTGCTGGGCGAACCACAGCAGGTACTTGCCGTCCCTAAGCTTGTCGCCAAGCATCCGAAGAACTTCGAGCCGCTCATTTAGCAGGGGCATGGTCGGGACGACGTTGATCAGCAGCACCAGGTCAAACTTCCGGCGGTCGGACTGCAATTTGTCGGGGTCGATGAGCCGAAATCTCTCCTTGTGCCTTTTGCAAATCGCAAGGTTGGCCTTGGTCGTCTCGCTAAAGGATGCCTCTTCGAACTCCACCGCGCAGACGCTCTTTCCGTTTGCTAGCACGAACGGGTCGTTCCTTAGCTTTCCCGCACCGAAATCAAGCACGTCCCCTACGCCGTCCATCCTCAGGGTCTCGCGCAGCACCTTCTCGAGGTCCTTGCCAGGTCGGCTCCAGTGGGGCTCGGACTTGGTGACGTCGATGAGGATGTCCTTCGGGCTGCCAGGTCCGTCCTTGATCGCCACCTTGTAGACCGGCCCCTTCGGATTGTTTTCGACGCTTCGCCCATCCACGCGACCATCCCCACGATGTTCGATAAGATGTGCGCACGCCTTGCTTAAATAAGGGCGCTATTCTGGCGTCCCATCAAGCGCGGTGAATATCGGAAAGCCCGGATGGACGCTGGGGCTGCGCATCCAAGTGATGCTCGTGACCGGGACGTTGAATTCCCTCTGCAGGTTCTTCCCGATGGTCTCCATCTTCTTGATGTTTCTCCTGCTGTCGTCCTCCGCCTCCACTATGAACGCGCCTTCCGGCGCCGGGAATAGCCAATCCAGGCTGTATGTGCGGGAGATATGCCCGACCCGCACAGTTTCCTTTACTGCCTCTGCCTTGCTTATGCGTGACGCAAACCTTTTCCATGCCGAAGGCTCTCTATCCTCAAGCACGACTATGTAATCCTCCTTGACATCTACGCGCAGGAACAGCTTCAGGTAGTCGGCCATCTTCAATAGTGTCTCGGCATCCTGCCCTCTTATCAGCTGCCTTAGGCTTTCATCCGCAGCGGCTGCCTCTTCCACCACCATGTGCGATCCGTGCGCAGCTCCAGCGAGCACAGCGGAGCTCTCGACTCCGCCCCGGTCAGACGCGATTATTCTCTTGGTCATTTTCCTTCCCTATTTCCTTTGTTGCAAACGTACTTGTCTTTCCGCCCTATTTAAGCATTTTTCGCGAACTATTAGCCAAAATCTGGCCGTCTGAGCAAGACCCAGCTCAGGCCCGCGCTATCGGGCGCGGTAAGGTATTTAAACTTTGAATACGTCTAATCTTATCTGTTTTGTTGTGGTCACATGTCAGATGATAATATTAGTCACAGGCCCTTAAAAGAAATAAGGAACGGCAGCTTCATACTCATTGACGGAGTGCCATGCAAGGTGGTCGATATCGAGATTTCGGCCCCCGGAAAGCACGGTTCAGCGAAGATGAGGATAACCGCGATGAGCGTTTTTGAGAACGGCAAGAAGACCCTGCTGGCTCCGAGCCACGGGGACATAGACGTTCCGGAGATAAAGAAGCGCAGGGCGCAGGTCGTTTCGATAACGGGCACGAACGTCCAGTTAATGGACATGGACACCTATGACATATTCGACGCTGCCATCCCTGAGGACTTGAAGAATACGCTTAAGCCCGGCAACGAGGTCGAAACCCTCGAGGCCATGGGCAAGAGGATCATAACAAGAATTGTCGGAGGTACTTGAAATGGAAATAAAACTTGAGAAAGACACTGCAAACAAGCTGTTGAACAGGAGAGAGATGATTCTCGATGTCACTTACAAGGGCAGCACGCCTTCGAGGAAGGAGATAAGCCTGGAGGCCTCAAGAAAGTTCAACCTGAAGGAGGAGAACGTGGTAATTGTGAGCATAGAACAGGTGTTCGGCATAGGAAACAGCAGGGTGCTGATACATGAGTACGCAAGCGAGGCCGCGAAGGCCGCGGCACAGAAGCACATTCTGTCAAGGCCCAACAAGAGGGGCAAGGGAGAGGAGAAGTCTACCGCGGAGGCCAAGTGAGCCAGCGGAAAATGGTGTTTGATTGGCAGACGACAAAAACAAGAAACCGGGCGCACCGGCAGCGGCAAAGAAGAAGAAGACCGTGAAAGCGTACAAGCAGGCGGTGAAGTTCTGTCCCAAGTGCGGCTCAAGAATGGGAGATCACAAGGACAGGTACGCCTGCGGGAAGTGCGGATACACCGAATGGAAGGAGAAGAAGGCGTAGATGATTGTCCTTGGCGGCAAGACCTAAGACCATCGCGGGCGGCGCCAGCCGCATACTTGCATTTATCCTGATTTTCCTCGCGATCGCCGCCGCATTCGCAGTCCTGGCGTACGTTCCTTTCAAGGACTGTTTCGCCTCGGCGTCTTCCGACGCCGCCTCCGCCGCGTGCGACGGCGCATACTCTTTTCCTTTGAACGCGGGCCTGTCCCTGGCGTTCCTCGTGTCCACCCTGATCTATCTTCGCTTCGTGGACAAGGGCACGGGGAGCGTGGTTGAGAGGCTCGGCCTGGGCAGGGCGGCTTTCACCGCAAGGAACCTTGCGCTCGGCGTGCTAATATTCGCGTGCGTGCTCCTGCTCGAGCTGATCGTGACGGTCGTGAGCCAGCTAACGGGCGTTTCTATAAACACCAACGTGAACGTCATCTTCGCCGGAGCCCCCGTCTGGTTCCTAATATTCTCGTGCTTCGTAGCCCCGGTAAGCGATGAGGCGCTTTTCAGGGGCCTCGCCGTGCCAAGGCTCGGCGTGGTCGCGAGCGCTTTGATATTCGGCGTGATGCACGCAAGCTATGACTCTTCCTTCGGCATCGAGGTGATTGCCGCGGTGGTGTTCGGACTTATAGCAGGCTATGTCTTCAAGAAGACAAAGTCACTGTACCCTGCGATAGGCGCCCACGTAATGGTGAACACGCTGACGCTGGCGCTCACGCTGATCGGAGCATAGACGAGTGATTCGAATGAGGCTTAAAGTCATCGTTATCGAACCGAAGTACCAGATAAATTTGGGCTACCTCGCAAGGACCGCCCTGAACTTCGGAGTCGACAGGCTCTACTTCGTCCGCCCTCGGGCCAGGCTCGACGGCAAGAGCGCGAGGATGTACTCGAAGCATGCCTATGCCCTTCTCGAAAGGGCCAAGGTCTACGGCAGCTTTGCCGAAGCCACCCGCGACTGCGATGTCATAATGGGAACGAGCGGAATATGGC
>CABMGC010000094.1 GCA_902385515.1 uncultured archaeon | reverse complement strand
CGAGCTCGGTGAGCGCAATCACCCTGTCGATTGACAGCTCCACATACCTGAGCCCGGAAAAATTCCTGCGCACTATCCTGAAGGTGACCTGCTGCCCCACGCCGCCGCGGATTACCCTCACCTTGGCGAAGCCCGCTCGCAACACATCCTCTGCTTTTTGCGAAAGTTCCAAATCATCACCGCGCGCAAAACAGACGGTAATCGGAACGCGCAGAAATATAATACTTGAGTTCGAGGATATAGCGATCGCAGGTGAATTGGATGGACTACTCGGAAAAGGGAAACGTTAGCGGGAAGACTCTTGATATGGACAGGGCCAGGCAGTCGCTGATCGAGGAGCTGCAGGCCATCATGTGGTACGACGAGCGGGCCGACGCGACGACAGACGAGGACCTAAGGAGCGTGCTTAAGCACAACAGGGACGACGAGAAGGAGCACGCGAGCCTGCTGTTGGAGTGGCTGAGGAGGCAGGACCCGAAGATAGACGAAAAGCTCAAGGCCATCCTTTTCGCGGACAAGAAATTCGACGAGCTCTGGGACTGAGACGGCCACAACAAGGGATATTAAAGTTTAATGCCAATCGCTATCGATGCCGAGTTCACCTCTTGAAATGGCCGTATTCGCTGCAGTCGCGCTTGCCGTGCCTGCGCTGATGCTCGTCTTTTCAAAGCTCGTGAGGCCGGAGAGTGACGGCAACGAGGTCGTGACCAAGTCCTACGAGAGCGCGGAGGAAAGCGACGGGCAGCGCGCCTCTGTCATGGACGAGTACATGCACTTCTTCACTATATTTCTGGCCTTTGAAGTGATCGGCGCGGTGATAATTGTGTGGGGCCTGCTTGCAAAACAGCTTGACTTCACGAGCAACGTCCGGATAGAGGCGCTGCTTGTCGCAGGCCTGGTGCTTTCCATGTTCGCCCTTGCGTTGGGCAGGAGAAGCGATTGAATGGATAACCTTCCCAATCAAAAAGACACCGATTTCGCAAACGCGGAGAGGGAGATGAGCCTGCTCCTGGCAGAGTCCCTCAAGACGCACAAAGCGAAGCCCAGCGTCGCGTTCACGACTTTCTCGGGCATCGCCAAGTCCCTTGCGGCGGGCACGGTCAAGTGGTCGAGGAAGAATTCCCTGTGGCCCATGCAGTTCGGGCTTTCATGCTGTGCGATGGAAATGTTCGATTTCGGGTCCCCGCGCATAGACGCCGAAAGGAAGGGCTACCTGTTCTTCAGGGGCACCCCGAGGCAGAGCGACGTGATGATCGTCGCTGGCTGGACCACGAAGTCCATGGCGCCCGAAATAAGGAGGCTCTACGGACAGATGCTCAGGCCTAGGTACGTGATAGCGTACGGCGAATGCGCGACGTGCGGCGGCCCGTGGTGGGAGAGCTATAACATAATAAAAGGCATTGACCAGATACTGCCTGTGGACGTTTATGTGGCCGGATGCCCTCCGAAGCCGGAGAACCTATTCGCCGCGTTCATGAAGCTGCAGAAAAAGGTAGGTGGTGAAATTGAAGATTGATAGGGAGGACCTGCTCGGGAAAATGGGCGAAAAGAAGAAGGAGGGCTTTTCCTACCTAGTCAAAATCACGGCCGTGGATTACGATAAGCACATAGAAGTCATCTATTTTCTGCGCGACATGGCAAGGTCGAAGGACGACAGCATCGAGGTCGAAATCGCGCCTTCCGATGCGTGGGTGCCTACGGTGACGCAGATCTACAGGTCCGCGGACTGGTACGAGAGGGAGATGGCTGAGATGTTCGGAATAGAGATCAAAAACCGCAACGCCAGGCGGCTCCTGCTTGAGAAATGGAACGGAAAGCCTTCTCCGCTCAGGAAGAACTTCGGCTGGGGAGAACCATACGAGCGCGAATGACATGACTATTTCCAGAATCAACATAGGGCCCGTGCACCCCAGCACCCACGGAGTGCTGAGGCTTGTCGCAGATATTGACGGGGACACCGTCGTCGGAGTGGAGCCGCACATAGGCTTCTTGCACAGGGGCGTCGAGAAGCTAGTTGAGAACAGGATGTACATGCAGTGCCCACCGTATTTCGAGAAGCTCGACTATGTCGCGCCCATGTCCTACGACGAGATCTACGTCGCTGCTGTAGAGCAGGCGCTCGGCGTCGAGCTGAGCGAAAGGGCGGCGTATTCGAGGACCATCCTGCTGGAGCTTCAGAGGATAGCCAGCCACCTGCTCTGGCTCGGTACGATGTCAAACGACCTGGGCCAGTTCTTCGGCATGTTCATGTGGGCGTTCCGGGACAGGGACAGGGTGCTGCGCCTGCTCGAGGAGGTTTCCGGAGCCAGGATGTTCTACGTGAACATGAGGCTCGGGGGGCTCGTGCGTGACTTCCAGCCCGGGTTTGACGAGCGGGCCTTGGAGGTCCTTGGCTACGTGGAAAGGAGGGTCAAGGAGTACGAGAGGTTCATAGAGAAGAATCCCGTATTCATTGAAAGGATGAAGAACGTGGGCGTGCTTACAAAGGACATGGCGATCGAGCTTGGCGTCACCGGGCCCGTGCTAAGGGGCTCCGGCGTCGACTATGACGTAAGGAAGGACAATCCATACTACGTGTACGGCAAATTGAACTTCAAGACGCAGGTGAGGAGCGAGTGCGACTGCCTTTCGAGGTACAAGGTGCGCGTCATGGAGATCAGGGAAAGCATCAGGCTCGTAAGAGAGGCGCTGCGCATAATGCCGGAAGGGAGTGCTGTGGGCATGCCTACGCGCCTAATAATACCCGCGGCGAAGAACAGGATAGTTGGCGTAAGCAGGGAGATGCCAAGGGGGGAGTGCTTCGTCTACATGGTTGCCGACCCTCAGAGGCCATATCGGCTTTCCATACGCGCCCCTTCCTTTGCCAACCTCGCCGCGCTCGGAGAGATGGCCAAGGGATGCAAGACCTCGGACCTTTTCGCGATACTGGGCAGCCTTGACTTGGTGATGGGAGATGTCGACAGGTGATTTTGTGCTGGCCGCAATGCAGATTTCCGCAGGCGCTTCGGGAATGGCAGCCGCGCTGTCGTACGCGCTCACTGTGCTCTTGCTCATAGTCGCGTTCGACTACGCGTTCGGATGGGCCGAAAGGAAAGTGATTGCCAAGATACAGGCCAGGCACGGGCCGACCTACGTGGGCAGGTTCGGCCTTCTGCAGAACCTTGCAGACATAATCAAGCTTCTTTCCAAGGAGCACGCCGTGCCGCAGAAGGCAAGCTCCGCGCTATTCACGCTCGTCATGCCGCTGATGCTGGGGCTATCCATATTCCTGGTCCTGCTCGTGCCTTTCTCTCCCGACCTTCTGGGGCCCGACCTCGGAATGGGCGCTCTCGTCGTGTTCGTGCTTCTGTCCTTCATGCCTCTGATGGCATTTGTGGGAGGCATCTCCAGCGGAAACAAGTTCTCTTCCATCGGGGCGCAGAGGTCTGCCCTGATGCTGATGGCGTACGAGCTCCCCGCGATGGTGGTTCTAGCCTCGGTGGGAGCCCTGGCAGGAAGCTATGGGTTCCTTGACATAATCAACGCCCAGGCGCTGACCAACTGGTTCGCGTTCACGATGCCCCTCGGTTTTGTCGTGTTCTTCGTGGCCATGCTGGCCGAACTGGAAAGGCCGCCTTTCGACATGCGGGAGGCGGATTCTGAGCTTGTCGCGGGATGGCTAACGGACGTGAGCGCGCCCTACTTTGGCCTTGCGCTCTTCGTGGACTACACACGGATGTTCCTTGGAAGCCTTGTGATGGCGATACTTTTCCTCGGGGGATGGGCCGGGCCAGTGCTGCCGCCGATCGCGTGGCTGCTGCTAAAGGCGTTTGCCATATCGTTTGCGATAATCATCGTGAGGGCGACGACCGCGAGGATGAAGCTTGACAGGCTTCTCCGCCTCGGCTGGGTTGCGCTGCTGCCCCTCGCAATACTCAATTTAATTATTACGTTCATGATATTCATGAGATGATGTCATAATAGTGGAGCCCCTGGTAAAAACCATAAAGAGTCTTGGCGACAAGCGGGCCACGCTCGAGTTTCCGGAAGAGAGGCAGTCACTTGACGACACGGAACGGTACATGATGAGGCTCGACATGGACACGTGCGTCAGCTGTTCCGCTTGCGCGAGGATATGCCCGAACAAGACCATAAGGATGGTCGAGACCGTGCGCAAGGCGGGCACGAAGGTCATGCCGGAGATAGGGATAGATCGGTGCCTGTTTTGCGGCATGTGCGAAGAGGTGTGCCCGACCAAGTGCCTGACGCTTACGAAGGGCTACGACCTTGAGGCCACGGACAAGAGGAAGTTCGTGAAAAGGCCCGAGGACCTGAGGGGTTAGGCCTATGGACTTCGCATTGATCGTTTTTGCCGCAGTCACCCTAGCAGCGGGGACGCTAGTGTTTCTCGCCAGGCGACAGATGACGGCAGTCATATTCCTCGCAATTGCAGGTGCAGGCAGCGCCGCGCTCTTCGTGCTGGCGGGCGAAGGAGCCATCGCCCTGCTGCAGCTGCTGGTGTTCGTCGGGGGCCTGTCGACCTACCTGATGGTAGCCGTCGCTGCGGACGAGACGCAGGTCAAGACAGTAAATAGGGCGTGGTTTTTCGTTGCCATGGCCGCGATGATCCTCGGCCTTTTGCTCGCGACAGTTGGCGCGAATTCGGGGACCGGCTCCGGGAATGGCTTTTTGGCTAGCGCAGAGGCCGCTTTGGAGGGCCAGTACGCGTTCATCTATGCATCAGTCATCATGGTGTTTTCCGCAGCGATGGGCAGCGCGCTCGTAATGAACAAACTTTTGAGGAGGGTCGTCTGATGTTGAACTATGTCGCCTTGACAGCCATCGCCCTTTTCGGGGTGGCCGTAGCTGCGCTCACCACGAACAGGCATTTCGTGATGATCATGCTCGCAATCGAGCTGATCTTCATTTCAAGCACCCTGCTGCTCGTCTCGTTCTTCGCCGCTGGAAGCACTGCCACTGGAGATCCTGCGACCATGCTGGTGGCCATATGGTCGGTTGCCGCGGCAGAGGTCATCGCGGCCGTGACGTTCTACGTGTTCATGAGGTCGAAGGGAATGGACTTCGACATCACCAAGCTGTCGAGGATGAAGTGGTAGGATGATACCGATAATAATCATATTGCCCCTGCTCGCCGCGCTGGCAGCCATGGCGCTTGCGGGCGACTACAAGACTGCAAAATACCTTGCGATGGCCGGGAGCCTGGGCAGCCTGCTGCTGTTTCCGCTGGTCAGCAGCGGCACGTTCAGCTTCGCCTGGCTCGGCGTGGGGGGCACCGCACTTGGCATAACCACAATGGTAACCCCGCTGAACTCCATGCTCATGCTGATAGTGCTCGTGCTTGGTGCGCTCGCGATGCTCTACTCATGGGGCTTCATAGAACTGCCGAGCGAGCAGAAGAGGTTCTATTTCGGGATGCTGGCATTCGAGGCGGCGATGCTGGCGTTTGCCATGGCAGGCAACTTCATTACGCTCTTCATCGCCTGGGAATTCCTCAGCGTCACGAGCTACCTGCTCATCGGATTCTGGAACGGCAAGAGCAAGGCGAACGCCGCGGCGAGAAAGGCAGTAACCATCATACTCATCGGGGACCTGGCCCTCCTCGGCGCGATGGCGATCTTCCTTAACGCTTTCGGTACGCTCGAATTCGGCGCGATAATTAGCGCCGCACAGAGCACAAGGATTCCCTTGTCGGCGATGGTGCTCCTGGTAGTGGCCATACTCACTAAGTCTGCGCAGTTCCCGTTCGGCGAGTGGCTTACGGACGCGATGGAAGGGCCTACCCCTGTGTCCGCGCTCCTTCATTCGAGCACCATGGTAAAGGCCGGCGTGTTCGTCGCGGCGATAATGTTTCCGGTCCTGGCCGCGGGAGGAGCGCTGTGGATGATATTCGTCGCTGGAGCGATAACCGCGGTCATCGGCGCAGTCGGCGCGATCGGGGAAAACCAGATCAAAAGGGTCCTGGCCTATTCCACCATGCAGGAGATGGGCCTGATGCTGATGGCGATAGGCGCCAACGCCGTCGCGGCCGCGGTCTACTTCTTCTTCGCGCAGAGCTTTTACAAGGCCCTGCTGTTCTTCAGCGCGGGCATAAGCATCAAGGCCACCGGCAAGGAGAACCTCGACGAGATAGGATGGCTCACGCAGAACAGGCTTGTCTACATCTCCACGATATTCGGGGTGCTGGCGATGGCAGGCTTCGTCCCGTTTGACGGATTTTTCGCAAACGCAGGGCTGGCGGCCGGCGTCAGAAACAATCTCCTGGTTTACGCGTTCGTATCGCTTGTCGGGCTTACGACCAGCTTCTACACTTTCAGATGGTTCATACTCCAGACCAAGAAAACTGACGAGGGGTCCGCGATAGAATACGCCGGACAGCCGAAGAGCATGGTCTACAGCTTGGTCGTGCTTGCCATAGCCGCGCTCGTTTTTGGCGCTGCATTTTTCTGGTTCGGGGGGTTCATAACGGGCGGCACTCCCAGCCTCGTCACGGGCGTACCGCTGACGATGGGCGCCGAGGATGCCGCTGTCACGACCGCGGCTGCGGCGGCCGGCTTTTTCATCGGCTACGTGGTCTACGCAAGGATGAAAAAAACCGCTGCGGCCCCTGGCAGGAGCATGCTTAAACAGACGTACGTCGCTGACGCGCTCAACGCCGCCTACGCTTACGCCACTGCCTTCATGATGACGCTCGGCGAAGGCATAGCTTACTTCGATGACGCGCTGAGCGACTCGCTTGACAAGGTGGGGCGCTTCGCGGCGGATACCGGAAACGTGGCAAAAAGGCTCGTGCACGGTGAGATAAACATTTACATCATAATATTTGCTGCAGGAATGCTGTTGCTTTTGTCGCTGGCGATCGCTTGAACACATACGCACTAACTTTCGTAGTCCTTCTCGCTCTGCTGCTATTGTGCAACTTGCTGATGACGCTTTTGAGGAGGAGGGGTCCGCAGCTGGCGTTCAACGTTGCGCTGTTGGCGCTGCTTGCCGCGAACGCGTACCTGCTGCAGACGGACAGCACGACTTATTTCGGGATGGTTTCGGTCAACCCGTTTTCCGCTTTCTTCTTTATCGCAATAACCTCGGGGATACTGCTGGCGAACCTGCTTGCGTACAAGTACTCGGACGACTACTGCGCGTTCTCGCTGCTCGCATCATTCGCGCTGTTCGGAGGCTGTCTCGTCGTCGCGGCAAATTCGCTGATCGCGATATTCATAGGCCTGGAGAGCGTCAGCCTGCCAAGCACTTTCATCATGCTCAGCTCCAAGAAGCGGGGGCTCGAGCCGGCGATGAAGTTCTTCATCATGGCTTCGATAGCCACGGCGGTAACGTCTTTCGCAATAGCTCTCGTCTACGGGGCGTCAGGCACTCTCGCGCTCGAACCCCATCAGCAGGGCCTCTTGCTGTCGCTTGCGGCGGTGCTCTTCATAGCATCCCTGGGAGTCGAGGCGGCCGTGTTCCCGTTCAGCGTGTTCATTCCCGACGTATACCAGGGCTCCGATGCGCACGTGGTATCGCTGCTAGGGGGAGTGAACAAGAGCATAGGGATGGCCGCACTGATCCAGGTCTCCGTGATACTCTTCATTTCTTCAGAGTTCGCATTCACCGCCATAGCCGTCCTCGCGGCGATAACGATGCTCTTTGGAAACCTCATCGCGCTGTCGCAGAAAAGCCTGAAGAGGATGCTGGCGTATTCGTCGATAGCACAGGTGGGGTACGTGCTCGTCGGCATAGCCACGAAGAGCCAGCTCGGCATAGAGGCCAGCCTTTTCCAAATATTCGCGCACGCTTTCCTGTTCATCGGCGCGCTGGGAATACTCGCATGGCTTGAGAAGAGCGACAGGAAAGATCTGGACGACCTTGTAGGGCTGTACAAGGAGGACGGTCTGGCGGCCGGCGCGCTCTCCATTTTCGTCCTGTCGATGGCGGGATTGCCTTTCACGACCGGCTTCATCGGCAAATTCACGATATTTTTGAGCGCGGTCAGCGCTGGCCTGAGCTGGCTCGCGGTGATAGGAGTCGGGTGCAGCATAATTTCGCTCCTGTATTACGTCAGGATCGTGATGGCCGTATTCACAGACAAGCTTGGGAAGAAAAGGTCGGAACTCGACCCTGCCACGGCCATCGTGGTCGCAGTGTGCCTCGGGATCACCATAGCGTTCGGCATATTCCCGCAGCCACTTCTCGGCATGGCGTCAGGGGGCGCGGCTTACATAATGGCATTGGTGCCTCACTGACCTGGTCTAGATACCGTGATAGCATGGAAAAGAACTCTAGGGAAAATTTAGCCGCAAAAGATTGGAGCTGGGCCGCGTGGAAGAGCCTTGAAGCACGGGACAGATGGGGCGCGCTTGAAGATCACTTGAATGGCGAGCCCCTCACTTATTCCAAGACAATATCGCTGATAAAAAGCGCGATTGAAGAATCCGAGGCACTCGCCGAAAAGGAGCTCGGGGTAAAGGAATGGAGCGCGCTTAGGGAGCACACCGTGAAGAATAAGCGCGGGTACGGCAACTACTGGGGGAAATGGATGACTCTTACCGACCGCAAGAAAGAGAATCATTTGTATTCGCTACCTAGGCTGTCCACCGACCACATATCGACCTGGATAATGGACGCCATGGACGAGGTCGAACTCATCCTTGGGTTGGGAAGAGACATCAGGGATGGAAAGGCGGCCCTGCGACAGTGAACCTATCGCTTGCCGTACTTGCCGAAGAAGGCCATATACCTTCCCATGACGTTCGAAGGCGCGGACGGCTTCGAGTGCTGTATTATCCTTGTGAGGTCGGCCATCTCCAGCTTGGCGTCGCCTCCCTTTGCAAGGCTTGCCTCCAGTGCGTTCAGCTTGGCCTGCCTGCATATGTTTGATATGTCCGCTCCGGTGAATCCTTCGGTCAGCGCGGCCAGGCGGGCGGCGTCCACGTCCTCGGCGAGGGGAACCTTCTTCAGGTTCAGCGCGAATATCTTCGCCCTCGCCCCCTCCTCCGGCGGCGGTATGTATATCAGGCGGTCGAAGCGGCCAGGCCTCAGCAGCGCGGTGTCGATGACGTCAGGTCTGTTCGTCGAGGCCACTACCACTATGCCCACCGTGTCCTTCAGCTTGTCAAACTCCTGGAGGAACTCCCCGGTCAGCTGGTTCCCCGACTCGCTACCGACGTCCCTGGCGGGAACCAGGGCGTCTATCTCGTCCACGAACACGATCGCTGGAGAGTGCTCCTTGGCCCT
>CABMGC010000093.1 GCA_902385515.1 uncultured archaeon | reverse complement strand
GTTGTATTATATTCTTAAAAAGATATTTAAAGCTTAGGCATCACGCGCCGAATGCAGCGCAACGCCAATCTGGCGTGCAACTTCCGTTCCGCGGCGCCTCGCGGTAGGAATTAACGCCAATACTTATAAACAATAGAAAATTAAGGAATCTCAAGGTGTGATGATGGTGGAATCCGCAGTTACTAGATACGACGTCTCAGACATAAGGAGCGCATACGGGGATGCTTCTGCAAGGCCGTTCACGCAGATCCTCAGGGAGGCGTGCACGGGCTACTTCGAGACGCGCGGAAACCTCTCTTTTTCCGACTGGTCATATGTTCTCAATGAGAAAACGAAAATGACCGAGCTCATTCCCGGGCACATCCAGTACGTGGTCAACGGCCCAATAAGAGGAGGCGAAAGCATCTGGTTCATGATCGAGAAACAGGCAACGAAGGACGTGAGGATCGATGTCTGCAAGAGCATAAACTACAGCAAAAGGACAGAGGAGCACGCGATAGGAATCAGCAACGGAATCGCCCGCACCCTGGACGGAAGTCCTTCATCATGGGCAGAGAATGCGGTCAACGACGACGTGCTAAGGTGGCTCAGGCCCCTTGTAGAGTCGGGATTCAAGAAACCGATAATAACGAGGGACGATGAGGGCAGGCTCGTTTTCGTCGACCGCGCAGGGTACCACGTCTACTACAGCAAGGACTGCATTGACGGAAACCTGAGTTACATAAACGTCGTAAAGGGAAACGAGCGCAAAGACTCGGACATCCAACTGCAGTTTGACGAATGGCCGCACAGGGAAGTGCTCTACTTCAACCATTCCGGCCTGAGGACCGGAGTCGAATTCGACTTTGGCGGAATAGCCAAGAAGGCGTGGGGAAGACCGGAAAATCAGGAGAACGGAAGGTACGAGGATGTTGAACTCGGCCGGGTTGA
Source organism: uncultured archaeon (assembly GCA_902385515.1). Lineage (GTDB taxonomy): Archaea > Micrarchaeota > Micrarchaeia > Micrarchaeales > CABMGC01 > CABMGC01. The sequence goes on along the minus strand of CABMGC010000093.1, from coordinate 5,511 downwards.
AGACGCAGCTAGCAAGACAAGAGACGAACTGCTTGACGCATTGCACACCGCAAACTCAATAGCAAGGCACGCGGCGATCAACGGAGCGTTCGGAAAGCTCCTAAGGAAGGACAAAGAACGGACTTGAAATCGCAATGCATCACTGCGCATCCGATGATCCTATGAAAAAGTTGCACGCACCGCTGCATGAAAAACCAGTGCAAACTCGGGATGACGGCGAGTCCCCCTTTTTGGGCATCAAAAGAGAGCAGCTTGAACTTCTAAAAGACAGGATCGAACACTCCAGGGGCACGGTGATAATGCTAGTGCACCCTTGGTATGACAACTCACCATGGGACACGTCCTGCTCGGAAGTCAAGAATTTCGCGAAATATCAGAGCATAATCACAGATCTTCTGGTCAACGGAAGCCGGCCGATGGTGGTGCTTGAAGAACTAAGAAAGATGCAAGGCACTGAAAAAAGGCTCGAGTCGATCGGGGCAAGAAACTACATCATCGTACCTACCGAGAAGGACAGGAGCGTGCCTCTGTTGGAAAGCGGCATCGTGCGAAAATGCGGCGCGTACGATTACACGAAACTATTCGGCGAGCTTTATGATGTCCTGACGGATGCCGGCGCGCGGACAATGCTCATAGCTGGCCTGCAGAGCACCGACGACGGGTCGTATTCCAATGACAACGTGGACAAATACGAAAGGAGGTGGCTTGACAGGCAGGCCAATCCGCCCGGAGAAAAAACGTACGACGTGAACCGCTGCGTCGGCATGCTTTATCAGGGACTGATCGACAATGCAGTCATAAAAACGCCCGAAGGCCAAGAGCCTCCGGCCATAAGGATCATCCCGTGCGGCGTGTATCCGTCGCCTCCATGGTACCACATTGCCAAGAAGGAGATCATTGAGAAAAACAGAAAGAATGCCGCAGCGGAACCCGTCCTGGAACGGGAGGCTATCGAAAAGGTCCCTGACGAAGATGAAGCCGAGATATCTTTCTGGAACTCTTTTGACGACAGGGTTCTAGATCTGCTTAGGAACTGAGGACCGCATTATCTCAGTATGGTCTGGTTGCAGCCGGCGGGCACGGCGAGCTGGCCGCTGAGAATGAGTTTCACGTATCCCGCAAGCGGTATGTCCGCTATGACGTAGCCAAGCACCGCCGTCGAGTTCACAGGATAGTTCTCGAACTGGATGTCGAGGGCCTGGTTGTTGTCGCCCTTAGTCAGGAAGTAGTAGGTGCCGCTCACGTTCATCGCCGCAACCACCCTGTGGATTATGCTGCCTGAGAAGTAGTCGCTCTTTGTCGTCTGGTAGACCACTATAGGCCCGCTGTAGTTCTCGGCCACTGTGGTGCCGCCGACCGTTATGCCGGAGGTGTAGACTATGCGGCTGTTGGATCCTGAAATGGAAACGTTGCCCACTGAGTAGTTGTACTTTACCAGGTTCCCGTCCTGCGAAGGCTGCACGTAGCATGTGTAGAACTTGCCGCGCTGGCCGAGGTAGGACAGCCGGGACAGGCACGGGGTGCTGTAAAGCCCTATCCCGTAGCCGGACGAGTTGCTGTCGAAGATGTACGCTATCCTTGACTTGTTCGTCGTCTGGTAGGCGTAGAACGCGAGGAACTCGCTCGACATGTTCGCCTGCATCCTCTGGAAGCTCGTCCTGTCAACGTTTATCACGGGCACGTGCTGCGAGATGAGGAACTTCGTGACGTTGCCGATGCCGTGCAGGGCGACGAGGTCGCCGCGCTGGAGGACGGGGAGCATGCTGCAGCTGGACACCGCGTCCACAGGGGCGGAGGTCTGGAGGATGACCATGAGCAGGATCCACACGACTATCGCAGCGCCTATCGCCGTCGCTACGTCGATTACGCTCCTGACCGCCCCTTCGTTCCTTACGCTGTGGCTTATCTCGTAGTAGAATATCCCTGCTATCAACAGGAGCGCGGCGAAGCCGAAGACCGAGCTTCCGGACAGCGCGTAGGCCACGATGAGCAGCGCGAGCGCTATGTACAGCGCCCATACGACTTTCGAAGACTGCTTCTTGCCCGATTTCAATCCATCAACTTGTGCTTCCCATTTCACTTTGGCTTAAAGCCAGATATGTCTATGCCCACCGCCTTGGACTCGTCCGATGTCTTCACCACTCCTATGGCGGCGTCGGCATTGACTATCAGTGAGTCGTTGTGGCTCACGACTATGAACTGCGCCTGCTTGCCGAGCTCCTTTATCAGCTGCGACAGCTTCTTCGAGTTCTCCTTGTCGAGCGCGGCGTCAATCTCGTCGAACAGGTACATGGATGACGGCTTGCACATGTGTATCGAGAACATCAGCATGAGCGATATCAGCGACTTCTGCCCTCCGGAGAGCGAGCCTATCCTCTTGACCGACTTGCCGTTCTCGACGCGGACGTCTATGCCCTTGCCCATCGGGTCCTTTGCGTCCTCCAGCAGCATCTGTGCCTTCTCTGGCTCGGGGAACACGTAGTTGTAGAGCTTTGAGAAGTTGCCGTTCACCTCCTCGAACGTCGCCATGAACGCGCTCAGCTTCTTCGTGTCTATCTCCTCCATCATGGCTATGACCGCCCTGCGCTCGGCCTCGAGCGTGGACACCTTCTCGCTGGCCTCGTCGACGCTCTTCTTCTTCTCATCATATATCTCCGGGGCCTTAAGGTTCACGTTGCCCAGCTCGGATATCTTGACGTTCAGCACATTCACCTCGCGCTCCATCTTCTCGACGTCCTCGTTTACCGCGGGCTCGTCGAAAGTCCCGTACGCGGCCAGCTCCGCCTTTATGTCGTTGAGCCGAACCTCCATCTGTCCCTTCTTGACCTCGATGTCGTTGATCCTCCTCACAAGGTCCTCAAGGCCCGCGTTGCTTTTGCCCTGGTCCTTGCCCATTGCAAGCAGCTCCGTGTCTATTTTGCTGAGCCTGTCGTACGATTCCTTGTTCGCCTTGCTGCTGCTCTTTATCTCCTTCTCGATGGCCTCCCTAGATTTCTCGAGCTCCGCCTTCCTCTTCGCGTCCGACGCTAGGGCCTGCTGGGCCTTTGCTGCCAGCTCCTCTTTCTCCTTGACCTCCGACCTAAGGGCGGCCGCGTTTTGCGCGAGCATCTTGCTTTCCTTCTGCATCTCCGCGATGCTTATTCTCGTGCGCTCCGCCTCCTTCCTTGCCGCCTCGATTCTCTCGGCATCCTTGTTGCCCGGCGCGCCTTTTGCAATGGCAACAGACTCCTTAAGCGTTGCGTTGTAGGTCTCGTTGAGCGCCTCCCGGCCTGCTTTCAGCTTTGCCGACTTCGCCCTGAATTCGTTCTCCAGATCCGCGCGCTGTTTCGTTAGCGCCTTCAGCTCGGCATCCGCCTTTTCAGATTCTGACTTCAAGCGCGACATGCGCTCTTCAATGCCCCTCATGTTCAGCTCGGATTCCGATATGACTGTCTTCGCCGTGCTCATCTCGATATCCACTGCCGCGATCTCCTTCCGCAAGTTGAAAGACGCATCCTCTGCGCTGCTGCTCTCGTTTGACAGCTGCGTCCTTGATTTCTCCAGGTCCGCGATCCTCTTCTCCAGTACGGAGATGGATATGTTGCGTGATGCGGATCCGCCGGAAAGGACGCCCGACTTCTCGACAGTCTCCCCGGACACTGTGACGTACCTGTGCCTTCCTACGCCGGCGCTCTTCGCCTCGTTCACATCGCTAACCAGGTACGTGTCGCTGCATATGTAATTGAACACCCTTCCAAACTTTGCCTCGAATTTCAGCAGGTCCACCACTGCAGTCATGCTGCCGTCCTTCCTCCTGTCCTCGGTAACGAGCTCCTGGACGGGAATGAAGGTCGCCCTGCCGAGGTTCTGCTTCTTCAAAAAGTCTATGATCGTGTTCGCCACTCCCATGGATTCCACGACGAAATAGTTTAGCCTGCTTCCCGCCGCCGCCTCGACCGCAAGCGCGTACTTGCTGTCATAACTGCAAAGTTCGGCGGCCGTGCCGTAGAATCCGGGCTTGTTTCCGAACGACGACCTTACCCTGTCCTGCATAAGGCTGTCCCTGGGCCTCGCCGCGGCGCGCTGCTCTTTTAGCGATATGACCTCCGCGTCTGCCTTGGACAGCGCCTCGTGCGCCGCGTTCATCATGTCGACGGCATCCTCGAGCTGCTTCTCTATCTGCGCGTTCCTATCCTTCAGCTCCCTTAGTTTGTCCTTCGCCTCCTTTATGTGGTCCTTCTCCTCTTCAACAGATGCTGCAAGATCGGCAAGCTCCTTTACGGCCCCTGCCTTGGTTGAATCGTGCACGGCCACGTTCATCGTCAGGTTGGCAACGCCATTCTGAAGGTCTGCGACCTCCTCCTCAAGCGCGCGCACCGCCTTTGTCGCCTCCTTTACATGGTCGATGGCCTTCTCGTCGCCCTTTGTGAGGTTAGCCACCAGTCCCTTGATCTCGGAATCGAGCGCGGACAGCTGGGTGTTTAACGAAACAACCTCCGAGTCGTTATGCCTTATTCTCTCATCCGTTTCTTTCAAACCTTTCTGGGCCTCGTCCACGCGCCTCTTCGAGTCAGACGTGCTGGCGTTCCAGTTGCTTGTCTTGACCTCTATGGCGCTGAGCTCGCTTCCTATCGCCTCAAGCTTCTTGTTTATGTCGCCTGACGCGCCGCTGTTCTCGCTAAGCATCTTAGTCAGCTTCTGCCTCTCGTCAGTAAGTTTGAGGGTCTTCTCGTAGAGGACCTTTATCTGCGCCTCCGTCTCCTTTCTCTTTGAATCTAACGACGAGATGTCGCCAGCGTAAGTGTTTAGCGTAAGCTGTATGGAGGCGCTCCGCTTGCCAAGCACGCTGTAGTTCAGCACCTTGAGCCTTTTTGTCATGGAAAGGTAACTCTCCGCCGCGGCTTTCTCCTTCTCCAGATCCCGCAGGAACCCGAGGCGCTCGCTTAACATCACCTGCGCCTCGCTTATCTTCGCCCCGACCTTCCCGAGCTCGGAGAGCGCCTCGTTCTTCTTCAGCTCGAACTCCTTGATTCCCGACGCGAGCTCGATCAGCTCGCCGCGCTCCTTTGAGTTGAGGTTTATGAGCCGGTTTATCTCTCCCTGCGCAATCGTGCTGGTCTCGTCGACGTGGACATTGTGGCTCTTCAGCACCTCGAGGACCTCCTGCCTTGTCATGCGCTTGCCGTTGAGCCTGTACGCGGATTTGCCGTCCGACCTGACGCCCCTCACAAGAACCATGTCCTCGTCCCCGCCGAACTCGAGGCGCACGTACGCCTTGGACAGGGCCCCGGCCTTCTTCTTGCCCGAGCTGATGAGATACTCGAGCCTGTTGACCCGAAGCCTTCTGAGCGACCCCTCGCCCAGGCCGAATAGTATGGCGTCGCATATGTTGCTCTTGCCGGAGCCGTTCGGCCCGACGACGCAATTGAAGCCCCGATTGAACAGAAGACTTGCGTGCTTGAACGACTTGAATCTGTCAAGGCTCATTGATTTTAGGTAAAGCACAAATACACCGTCTGGTCGCGATTATAT
>CABMGC010000092.1 GCA_902385515.1 uncultured archaeon | reverse complement strand
ACGACGTGAACGCGTTTGTCGCATACGTGGGCGCGCACGCAAACCAGACATTCTACGCGCAGCCGGCCTTCGCACAGGAGGCGCAGGACATATCCGGCTACGCGTACCTGAACCAGATACGGCCGATATTCAACTGCAGCGCGTCGAGCCTCGCCAGGATGCCTGACGGATACTTCGTGCTGGGCGGTACGCTCAGCATATCCTGGGCGCCCGAGATAATGGACAGTTACGACCGCTGCGTCGCGGCAAACCTGACCAATGCAAAGACGGTGTTCTATTCGCCGTCGCCGCTGACGCCCGGTTCGCCCCTCGTGATAGTGCGCGCGGCGGGCGGCATTAGATGATGCCGATGCTGCGGATGTTGCGGATGCTGCGCCATATAAGGTTTTCTTTGCACTTCATAACGGTCGCGGCGCTGCGACGGTCGTGGTTTCATGGTTGACATAGAAAAGCAGCTCAAGGAGCGGATAAGGGACGTGCCAAACTACCCCAAGAAGGGGATAATGTTCAGGGACATAACGCCACTGCTAAAGGACGCCCCGCTCTTTGCGATGTGCGTGGACGAGCTGGCAAGAAGATTCGAGGACGAAGAAGTGGATTACGTCGTTGGCGTGGAAGCGAGAGGATTCATAATCGGCAGCGCGCTGGCGTACGCGCTGGGCGTCGGGTTCGTGCCGATAAGGAAGAAGGGAAAGCTGCCCTATCGGAAGGTGAGCAAGGATTACGATCTCGAGTACGGCAAGGAAACGATAGAGATCCACAGCGACGCCGTGGAAAAGGGGAGCAGAGTCCTGCTTGCTGACGACCTTCTGGCAACCGGCGGGACCGCCGAGGCCGCTGCGGGCCTGCTTAGGGATTTGGGTGCAAGCATAGTGGGGTTCGCCTTCATTGTAGAGCTAAAGGAACTTAGGGGAGCTGAAAAGCTCGGGAAGGACAAGGTCGTCAGCCTGGTGAAGTATTAATATTTAATAAATAAACTGGCGAAACTCAATCATGAAGATCACCGTTGCGGAACCGATGAAGCTTACTTCAGAGCAGAAGGCTAGGCTCGAGAAGCTCGGCGCGGTAAGATACTTCGAGTCAGTGCCCGATCTTGCCGAGCTGCTGAAAAGGGCGGAGGACGCCGACATTCTCGCTGTCGACTGGTCTCCTATAGATGCCGCAATTCCTAAAATGCAGCCTGGCGTAAAGCTTATCTCGCTGCCTTTTACTGGAGTGGGTTTTTTGCCGCTCAAGGAGGCCGCTTTGAAAGGAATCAAGATATCAAATTCCCCTGGCAGTTCAACAGAAAGCGTTGGAGAGTTCGGTGTTGGGCTGATGCTGGCCCTAGTCAGGCGCATCTGCGCCTGCTCAGGAGGTAAAACGGGAACGGCCGAAACCCCCTCGCTCTACGGCAAGACCATCGGAATACTTGGAAAGGGACGCATAGGCAGCTATGTGGGCAAACTTTCCGAAGCCATCGGAATGAGGGTCACATACTTGGAAAGACGCGGCGACCTTTTGGATATATTGAGAAACTCAGATGTCATCTACTCCGCGCTCCCACTATCTGAGGAGACGGAAGGCCTTTTGGGAGAGAAGGAGTTCGCATCAATGAAAAGCGGCTCGTATTTCGTCACGACCTCGCACAATCTGATATACGACCACGGGGCTCTTTTGAAGGCCTTGGACAGGAACCTGGCAGGCGCGGCCATGGACCTTGAAGGAATAAGCACGGGAGATTACAAGAACGAGGTCTATTGCAAGTTCAAGGACCACCCGAGAATACTCGCTACGCCGCACATAGCATACAAGACGGACTACGCAATGAAGAGGGGCTACGATCTGATGATAGACAACATCGAGGCCTTCGTGGCGGGAAACCCTAAGAACGTCGTCAATTAGCCGAAAATGCCCGCGCCATTTTCCTGATGTTACCGTAGAACCTCTACATCCACCGTAACCTATATAAATATGGTTTTTCATATTAATTGCTGGTGCTTTAATGCACGTACTGAGCTTCTAAAGACCTTTTGAGAGCAAGAATTCTTAGAATTCTAATTTTGCTTGATGAAATGTTATGTTAGGTTTAACTACCTATCAGGTCTGCTCAACGTCGCACCTATGAGATTGCGTTTCTGCAATTGATTCGAGGAGAAGTAAGCTTGTATTTAATCAGCCACCTAGGGAATGACTAGGCTCTGGTAGCGAAGAAGGCCGTGGCAAGCTGCGATAAGCTCAGGGTAGGCGCAAGTCAGCCTTTGAACCTGAGATAGCCGAATCGTGCACCATGAATAGTGGTGCATGCGCACGCGGGGAACTGAAGCATCTTAGTACCCGCAGGAAAAGAAATCGAAAGAGATGTCGTGAGTAACGGCGAGTAAAAGCGACGAAGGGCAAGCTGAATCCCATTGCGCAAGTGATGGGAGATGTGGTGCAGACGCCTGGCGGACATGCGAGTCGAACGCTCTGGAAAGAGCGGCCATAGAGAGTGACAGCCTCGTAGACGAAGCATGTTCGGCATTGTCTGTAAGAGAGTAGCACAGCCTGAGTACGTTGTGCGAATATGGGGGCATTAGACTCCAACCCTAAACATTGACCAGAGACCGATAGCGAATAAGTAGCGCGAGCGAACGTTGAAAAGAACCCACACGCGTGGGTGTGAAATAGATCTGAAACTAGGTGGTTACAAGAAGATATGGCATGAGCGTTATTGTGCACGAAGTGAAAACGCGAAAGCGTCGAACGAAATGCACTAGCAGTGTTGTATCCTTCTTCTTGAAGCAAGAGCCAGGGAGTGTATTGTAGTGGCAAGCGATAAGCGCAGCGAAAGCGAGTGTGCTTATGCACAGGGTGCGAAAGCGCCTAAGTCACTATTTTACGACCCGAAGCCATTGTGAACTACTCGTGGGCAGGGTGAAGTTGAGCTTACGCTCGATGGAGGCCCGCAACCTGTCATGGTGTATCCTGTTGGGTGACCTACGAGTAGGGGCGATAGACCATTCGAACATGGCAATAACGGGTCCCCTTCGAAGTATCTTTAGGATAGCCCGGAGCCAGCTCGCATACAAGGTAGAGCGACCGATTCTCTGGTTGGAGTCGAAAGACTTCGCCTCAGAGTCAAACTCCGAATTTGTATGCTGCGTATCTCCGGAGTCGGCGTGTATTGGGTAAGCTAGTACCGCGAGACTTAAACGAAAGTGACTGAGTTTAAGGTCCCTAAATCCTAGTTAAGTGTGTTGAAAGAGGGTTCTGTCTTAGACAGTCGGGAGGTAGGCTTAGAAGCAGCCACCCTTTAAAAAACGCGTAACAGCGTACCGATTGAGATAGGATTCTCTGAAGATGGACGGGGCTAAACTAGGTACCGAGACCCCAGCGTGCGAAAGCATGGGTAGAAGGGCGTGCTGTGCGGCTAGAAGTACGGTCTTGAGGCCGTATGGACTGCACAGCAGTGAAGATCCTGGTGTAAGTAATAGCAAATACTGGTTAAAATCCAGTACGCCGGAAGCACACGGTTTTCCCCGAAATGATTGTCAGCGGGGAGTTAGCCGATCCTAAGAGGGGAGCTAATCACTACCCCTCAAAAGGGAAGCATGTTAAAATTCATGCGCCTAATGCGTAGGTGTGGCGACACAAGGTGTATTTCTGAAAGTTGGGGATAGGTCATTTATAACGTGCAAACGGCTGTGGAGTCTCATTATGAGGAGAAGCAGCTAAATGAACTTTGGCCAAATTCCTGATTCCGTGAAAAGGGAATACGCAACGATCGCGTTAGTTCGTACCTAGATCCAGTACAGGTGCTGCTGGTTGAATAGACCAAGGCGTGTTAAGGTTAAATCAGGTTAGGGAAATCGGCAAGTTAGTAGCGTAAGTTTTCGACAAGCTATGTCTGTGCTTAGTAAGCGCAGATTGCAATAACTAGGGGAGAGCGACTGTTTCTTTAAAACACAACTCACCGCAAAGCCGTAAGGCTTAGTACAGTGGGTGACGCCTGCTCACCGCTAGTACGCGAAACCCCGTTTCAACGGGACTAAGCGCTAGCAAAGAGCGGGGGTAACTCTGACCCTCTTTAGGTAGCGTAATACCTCGTCACTTAATAGGTGACTTGCATGAAGGGCGTAACGACTCTCCCACTGTCCCAACCTGGTGCTTAGTGAACTCACTACGCGGTGAACATGCCGCGTTCTCTCAGTGGGAAATGAAGTCTCTATGAAGCTTGACTATAACCTGTTGTTGTTGTGTGGCGAGTACTGCAGAGCGTAAGTGGGAGCATCGAAGCGGGGGTTTCGGCCTCCGTGGAGCGACAATGTAACACCACTCTTTGCTCGCTACGCGACTCACTAATCTTAGGACAGCGGCAGGCGGATAGTTAGACTGGGCGGTTGCTTTCGATAAGGAAACGAAAGTGACCAATGCTCTACTTAAGTGAGTTGGAAACTCACTGTTAAGCTAAAAGGCAAATGTAGGGCTGACTGTGTATCGAAAAGCGGGATACGCAGACTGGAAACAGGGGCTTACCGAGCGTTGGAAGCTCTTTTAGTGGGGCTCCAACCTGTCAGAAAAGTTACTCTAGAGGTAACCGGTTCGTGGCTGGTGAGAGTTCACATCGACCCAGCCGTTTGATACACCGATATGGGCTTTTGTCATCCTGGTGGTGCAGAAGCCACCAAGGGCCGGGCTGCTCGCCCGTTAAAGACAAACACGAGCTGAGTTAAGTCCGCCGCGAGGCAGGACGGTAATATCTACTGGGAGTGTTAATGTCAGAGGATAAGCTGCCTCTAGTACGAGAGGAATGCGGCAGCGGCGCCACTAGTTTACCGGTTGTGAATAGCATGGCCGGGTAGCCACGCGCTAAGGGATAAGTCCTGAAAGCATCTAAGGACGAAGCCCAATCCGAAACGAGACATTATGGCGGTCGTATTACACGACTTCGATAGGGTGGACGTGTAAGCAGAAAGCGCAAGCGATCTGTGAGCGTACCACTACTAAAGCCTAATAAATAATACAAGCTTACTTCTCTTTCTTTTTTCTTTTTAAAGAACCTTAGCCGCGCGCATGCGCAATATTGCGCAACGCATTTAAGGTTTGACTGCCTATGTGATATAGGCATAGCTGATACTTATGGTGCCCGAGCCGACAGTCCAAAGCGCTAAAGAAGGCGGCATGGACGGCTCGCTGGCCAATTTGTACAACAAAAAGGTCGGCTTCGAATACTACGCGCAGGGCAACATGCCAAACCGCATACTCCAGGGCTTCGTCGACGACGCCGCGAAGCACAAGCACGAGACGTCGGCGCTAGTAATCGCGAACGCCCTGGATGGCGACGGCATCTATCGCATCGCAGCCATCCTTCGTAACAACGGCTGCGTCTCGATGGGAGTCGTTTTCCACGAACGGCCGGACGACAGGGCGCGCTCCGTCCTTGGCAAGATGCTCGCGCAGCACGTAGACAAGCACCGCAGGCCGATACTCGAGCTGTACAGGGCTCCCGGGCGCATCACGCACAACGGCATAATGATCGACGGAATGATACTGATCGAGTGCCTGCGCCCGGACAAAAGCGACCTCGCGGTGTTCAAGATAATGCCCTGCGCTTCCGCGGAGGCCAAGGCGCAATTCACGAGCGCGTTCAGGTCGCTTGCGACTGAAAGGGCGGCGGACATAATCCCCGCGGACTGCGCGAAAAGCGCCCCGACCTGCATGACGGAGGAGAAAGCAGTCGGCCGATGCCGCAGCTGAGTAACTGATCCGGCAATGAAAATTATTCGGGCAATCCCCATGGACCACGTAATCGATGTCAAAAACGTCAGCAAGAAGTTCAAGGCCTATGAGAACAAGGGCTCCGGCCTGTTCTCTTTTCGGCGGAAATCCTACTTGAAGCGCGCCCTGAACGGCGTCAGCCTCACTATCGACAAGGGGGAGACTGTGGCCCTCCTTGGCAAGAACGGCAGCGGCAAGAGCACGCTGATAAAGATAATGTGCGGCATACTTTTCCCCACCTCGGGCTCCGTGCGCGTGCTCGGGCTCGACCCGTGGGAGCAACGCATCTCGCTGTCCCGCAGGATAGGTGTGGTTCTCGGAGCCCACGGCCAGCTGTACTGGGACCTGCCCGCCATAGACACCTTCGAGCTGATGAGGAAAGTTTATGGCATCCCGAAAAGCGACTACCAGGGGAGGCTAGATTATTACCTCGACCTGCTCGAGCTGAGGGACGTCTACAAGAGGCAGGTGAGGACACTGTCTCTGGGCGAGCAGATGAAATGCAATTTCGTCGCGTCCATACTGCACAATCCCGAGCTCGTCATACTCGACGAGCCCACGATCGGGGTGGACCTTCCCTCAAAGCAGGCGCTCAGGACCGCGATACTCGAGAGCCGCAAGGAGAACGGCACTACCTTCCTGCTCACCACCCACATAGTCGAGGACATTACGATGGCCGACCGCATACTAGCTCTTGACAAGGGCAACGTGATCTTCGATGGCTCGAAGCGCAAGCTGGAGACCCTCTTCGGGAACAAGAAGGTCGTCGAGCTGGAGTTCAGCGAGACGCCCGACTATGACAAGTACGTGGAGCTCGGGAAGATCACGAAAGTGGAGGGCAACTACCTGAGAATGGAGGCGGACCCGAAGGTCCTGACGAGCGCGAGGTTCACGCGTCTGTTATCGAAAGGCAACATCATCGACTACAGGGTGGGCGAGCAGGACCTTAGCGGCATCCTCATGCGTCTCTACAAGGTCAGAGGCGCGAAGGCCCCAAGAGGCGAAGGCCATGGTTAATCTTTCGGGAAATTTCGCCCTCTTTAAGGCGACAATCAAGAGCCAGATGGCCTACAAGACGGATTATGCCATATCACTGGTCTTTGGGATTATCAGGCCGCTGATACTTCTTGCGGTATGGGGGACGATATACATTGGAACGGGCCTTTCCACCATAGGCGGCCTCACCCTAGCGAGCACGGCGGCTTACTTCTTCCTCGCCATACCTGTCACCATGTCGACCAACGAGGACGTGGTCGAGATAATGCAGGGCGACATCCAGCAAGGCGCAATAGCATCATCCCTGGTGAAGCCGATGAGCTATCCTCTTGGCGTCATCTGCCGCTCGCTGGGCGGCGTTAGCCTGAATGTGGTGCTGCTGGCGCTACCGCTGATGCTGCTCTCCATAGCGGTGTTCCATCTTGCGTTGACCCCCTCGATGGTGCTGCTGTTTGTCGTAGAGCTCATAATAGGCTCCGCTTTCCTCCATATTGTGAATTTTATCATAGCCACGCTGAGCATACAGCTGACCAACGTATACGGCATGATGATCACGATGTGGGACATAACCACCTTGCTGTCCGGCGCGACAATACCTTTGAACTTCTTTCCTGCGGCGGTGCAACACGTACTGCTGCTGCTGCCTTTTTCGATGGTCTGCTACATGCCTGTGATGACGCTTTTGGGCATGGTGAGCGAGGCTCAGGTTCTTTCGGGCATCGCGATCACGCTGGCTGGGACAGCGCTCCTTGCCGTAGCCGCCTATTTCTGGTGGAGGCATGTCGCGAAGATGATGGGTTCTGCGGGGGGATGACGTGATGCAGAGAGCGAAAGAAATATTGTCCTTTTACCTGGCGTCCTACTGGTGCAACATGAAGTCGTTCTTCACGTACCGCCTTCAGGCAGCAATTTGGCTGATTGAATCGACCGTGCAGCTGGTAATGAACCTTGTCGTGGTGGCGGTTATATACGGTATCTCAAGCGGCATACCTGGCTGGAGCTACTACCAGTTGCTTTTCCTGACGTATTTCGCGTCATTGACTTTCAGCATAGTGGCGGTCGTAGCCACCCCGTGGAGGCTGCCTCAGGACCTTCGGACCGGAGCCTTCGACTCGTACATGACAAAGCCTTACGGTCTGCTGACGATAATGTCGGCGAAATACAGTAGCACCACATCCCTGATAACCGGGGTGTTCGGGAGCCTGGTCTTCTTGGCGTATGCGGCCGCTCACCTCAGCTTGCCGGCGACCTTCTTCGTGCTGGCAATTCCGGCGTACCTGGTGGGAATGGTGGCTTATTTCATGTTTCTCCAGGTTCTTGGCGTCCTCTCTTACGTTCTCATCCGCAGCGGGAGCTTCATAAACCGCGCAATCGGCACGATGGGCACGTTATCCCGCTATCCGCTTCCCGTCTTCGGAAGCTCTGTGCAGCTCTTACTTACCCTATTGGTGCCGCTGGGGCTTGCGATCTACTATCCGGTCGAGGTGCTTTTCGGCAACGTCACGCCCCTATCTTACGTGTCGTTCATGGCGCTGGGCGCTGCGCTCTCAGTCGCGTTCTATTTGCTGTTCAACCGCCTGATGCGCTCGTATGAGAGCGGCGGAGGCTGACCCTGTCGCCGTTCCTTGCGAAGCGATCAGCCTTCGTACGGCGTCAGCCGCCTCTCGGCCGCGCCTCGCAGCCTGTCGCTGACTTCTCCGAATGATTCGGCCGCGACGCTTTCGTCAACCCCTAACATTTCCTGCTCTTCAAGGCCCATGCTTCCACTCATTCATCATTCCAAGAGAAGATTTATGAGCGTGCGCATCACAGGTGCGCAAGTCGGGTCAAGCCTTTCTCATCTTGGAGTAGCGCTTTATGATGTCGGCGTTCTCCCTGTCCTGAACCATGCCGTTTTTGATTCTTGCGATGAGCGCTTCCTTCTTCATGCGCTTGAGGCCCAGCAGCACGATCATGTCGCCAAGCCGAGTAGTCTTGACCGAGTACAGCGAGAACTTCTTCCTCAGCCTGTACTTGTATATTCCGAGCCGCAGCAGGTTGCCGGGTGTCAAGGCATAGTTTATTGCAAGGACGCCGTTTTCTGAGAGAATCCTGTGCGCGTTTTCGACGAACTCGTTGCCGGTGAACTGCTTCGGTATCCTCGCGGATCCCTCGTAGGCGTCGAGTATGACCAGGTCGTACCTCTTTCTTGTGCGCATGACGTAGTCGCAGCCGTCCCCTATTATGACCTTTCCGTAGAGCCTCGGCACGAACTTCTTGGCAAGCTTTGCTATCTTCGGGTCTATCTCCACGCTGTCGATTGCGGCCCTGCCCTTTGTTATCGTGCCTATCTGGTACGGAATCGTCCCTCCGCCCAGGCCTATCATGAGGATCCTGGGTTCCTTCGACACAAAAGCGAGGGGCATGAAGTAGTCCCAGTACCCGCGCGTATAGATCGAGCGCTTGTCCAGCTTCGAGAAAGTTGCGCCGTCGAAATTGAACAGCTTCTTCTCGGAGGTCTCGACTACCTGCATCTTGACCTTGTTGTCAGCTGGCGCCGTGGTCGTCACCCTCTGGTTTGGCCAATCCTGTGGAAGCGTCATTCCCAATCTCAAGTTTCATCACCTTCGCTATGGTGATGTATTGGCACATGAAGTTTAATAGCGTTTTTCGCGGTTATCTGATGAAGGACCTGAGGAGCAGACTTCGCGCTGAGCTTGAGGTTGGCCCTGAAGATGGTCTTCACGATGCCCGATAAGTTTCAAGTGAAGCACAGATAAAATGGACTAATTTAGGTATCGCTAAGGAAAATCAAGACTTCACAAAAATAAGTGTAAATGCTCAACTCTGAATACTATGTGCAATCTCCTTGCGGCAAAAGAATATAAACTACCTGTGCTAAGGTCTTTTGTGGCCGTAATATTGTGGTAGAAATGCCAAAAAAGAAATTTGCAAAATATGAACGCCCTCAAAACACAGTCACGCTAGATAAAGTCGCGTATAGTTTGTTGGGAATGTGTGTTGGCCTCTATTTTACTATAGGATTCCTTACCGTATATTTCCTTTCATTTAATCAGGTTAATTTATTTTATTCTGTGGCTATGTTGACGTATGCCATTATGCTTTTAGTATCGTTCATTGCACTTTACAAACTAGGATCATATTCAAATGCGGTAGTGTATTCTACAATTATTTTCGCAATAGCAACGCTTAACTTAATCATCCAAGACGTGTTAAATCTTAGACTATACGCCCTTGGAGCAATATGGTGCGGTCCGTGTGCCCATCTAACAGGAACCGTGCCCCCTGCCTATCTAGGTCCAAGTGCTTGGTTTTTGTTTGTCGCTCCATTTGCTGCGTATTTGCTTGCACTGTTTGGGACATCAAGGGTGACGAGGAGCAATGCGCTGCTTAAATTCGGAATAGCATTGGTCATTCTAATATACTTTGTAGTGTGGGCAATCACCGCTAATGCAGTATATGCCTGAGTTCGTATTGCAAAATCAATATTGATTGACAAAGGCAGATGATCAGTTCTCACTGCACGACGAGCTCGGTAAGCGGCACCAATAAGACCAAAACCACCTGCGCACAAGTGTCCATCGCACAGGCGCTTTCTGGCGAAATCGCAACTAACGAGAGCGTCAGCGCGAATGCGTCCACCGCAATACCGCAGATTGTGAATATGACGAATGCCACGTCTTGATTCAATACTGCTCTGTAGTTGAACGCGTACTTCAACTGGTGTCAGGGTTGGCGCCCTCTGGTTTGGCCAATCCAGCGGAAGCGTCATTTCTAATCTCAAGTTTTATCATCTTCGCCCCGATGATGCATTGGTACATGAAAATTAATAGCGTTGCTTAAAGTCTGCTAAACTGCTTGCAGATGCGCGCGAAGTGAGTTATGTGGGAAGTCACCAACAACCCATAATAATCTTTCCAGATAAGCAAAAACATGGCGGCTAGGCGAAAATCGCGTATGCCTTTATACGTAATACTACTGTTAATTTTTTTGGGAATTATTTTCTACTTTTTTACAGTGTACCTGCCCGTCAAAGGTTGTAGTTGCCCTAGCGCATCAGCAAATCCATCAAAATCAGATATTTTATTTTTAATTAATCAAACTCAAAACGGAGTTGGTTGTAGCAAGAGTTGTTCCATCGCTATACTAAAATTATATGGTCAGAAAACCTTAGACCTATACAACATAACGCTAAATTTAACTTCCTTTATCTAACAAATGAACTCTACTAATAGTAAGAATGTTTCATCCTACTTTCAAAGCTGCCACGTCGACGAAATATAGCTACATTCAACCTCTCGTATGGAGGGATCAACGTTTGCCGTCACGTCATAAAGTACTTGAGAAGAGCCCCTGTCAAAAAGCGGCAGGGTCGTCACTCTCTGGTTTCTTTGCGCTCAATCCCGCAACTATGTCGTGGACGCGCCTTGCGACGTCCTTGGGGTTGAGGTTTCCCTTCCTGGAAAGCTCACCGATTATGAAGTTGAGCGCCTTCTTGTTCTTCTCCGCGTCCTTGAGCACGTCCTTGTTCTTGTCAACGAAATTGGATATTAGCCTGTCGAGTTCCTCTGCCGTCATCGATTCGTGCTTGATGGCATCCGCCCTCCCCGCCTCGACCTCTGCGATTATCTCGCCGGTTATTACGATGTCCTTGGCGACGAGCTTTATTATCTCCTCGAAGTTTTTCTCGGATATGCCCTCCTTCTCGTACTTCTTGACTCTCTCAAGCGCGTGCACGACGTTCTTTATGTCGTACTTGCCCTTGAAATTCTCTATGAGCTCAAGCGCGCGCCTGTCGAACATCGTGAGCTCGGTGAACGTCTTGGCGTTGACCTTGTAGTCTTTTTCGAACTTCAGCGCTATGTCGCTTATGTAGACCGGCTCGTTGTGCGTCATGCCCTTGAGGCTGAACACCGCGAGGTCCGGATCGAAGATGTAGCCGTACTCCTCCTGCGTCTCCTTTTCTCTCGAGGATTCGGTGGTCTTCCTTTTCTCGTTGTAGCCCCTTGTCTCGCTGGCTATCTTTCCGTTCTCGCTTATTATCTCGGTCTGCCTTTCGATCTCGAACTTGGCCGCCTCTATGAGGTTCTTTATTCCGGTTATGTTCTTTATCTCGACCCTGGTCTCGGCGAGAGATATGTTGAGGTCGGTCTTCAGCTCCTTGTTTATGTCGTCGCCGAGGTAGTAGAGCACGCTCCTAAGGGCCCTTAGGAATGACCACAGGGCCTTCTCGCTCTTTATGTCCGGCTCGGTAACGATCTCGACGAGAGGAGTGCCGCTCCTGTTGAAGTCGAGCAGCGTGAACGCGCCTTCCCTGACTATCTTCGCGGGGTCCTCTTCAATCTGCACCCTTCGCATTCTTACTCTTCCGTCTTCGGTATCGAGATAGCCCCCGATTCCTATCGATCCGTCGAGCTGGGTTATCTGGTACGATTTGGGCAGGTCGGGGTAGAAGTATATCTTCCTTACGAACGACATCCTGTCGTTTATCTCGCAGTGAAGGGCGCTGGCTATCCCGAGCGCGGACCTGACCGCTTCCTCGTTGAGCAGCGGCTTGGACCCCGGAAATCCCATGCAGATCGGGCATATCGACGTGTTGGGCTTTGCCTCGTCCATTCCGCACGAGCAGAACAGCTTCGACTTAGTGGGAAGCGCAACGTGTATCTCAAGTCCTATTTTCATAGATCTCCCAGGTTGTGTTTGTACTTGTAAGTGAACGACTTCTCCCACTCGCTCACGAAGTCAAGAAGCGCGTAGTCGTTCGCCTGTTTGGTCACCAGCTGCGCGCCGATCGGCATCCCGTCGACGTACTCGTACGGGAACGATACGTGCGGGAAACCTCCCACGTTGGGAGGTATCGTGAATATGTCCATCGCGTAGTTCTGCACCGGCGTGAGCTTGGCAGTGTCGGCTATCTTCGGGGTGGGTATCGGCAGCGTGGGGGACAGTATGAACGCGTCCTCCATGGCCTTGCCCATCTCCTCAATTATCATCCTCCTTATCATCAGCGCCTTGGTGTAGTACCTGTCCCTGACGCTCTCCCCCCTTATGAAGGTCCCGAGTATGACTCTCCTCTTGGCCTCCGTGCCGAAGTTCGCCCTCGCGTCGGTGAAGAACTCGTTGTAGCGCTTGTTCAGCTCGCCGTGCTGGTATCCGAACTTGTAGCCGTCGTACTTCGCGAGGTTCGTGGACGCCTCCGCCATGGCGATTATGTAGTACGGCTCTATGGCCTTGCACAGTATGTCCAGGCTGACCTGCTCTATCTCGTAACCCGACGCCTCGAGCTTGTTAAGAAGCTTGTCGAAATGTCCCCGTATCTGCTCGTCTGCCCTGCTTATGAGCTCCTTTACAACGAGTATTTTCTTTTTCTTCGAGTCCGACACGCTCTCCACGGCGCAGGTCATGTCGTACTCGTCCCTTCCCCTTATGGTGTCGAAAACCGTTCTTATGTCGTCCGCGCTCCTGGCGATGACCCCGATCTTGTCGAGCGAGTTCGCGTAGTCGATGAGCCCGTACCTAGAGATTGCGCCGTAAGTCGGGGTGAAGCCCACGACCCCGTTGAGCGCGGCGGGCGTGGATATCGATCCTCCAGTAGATTCGGCCAGCGCGACGTGGTACTTCAGCAGAGCGGTGGATACCGCCGCGCCGCTGCTTGATCCGCCAGCGGCATATTCGGGGTCGTATGCGTTCCTCGCGGGCTCCTCGCAGTTTATCCCGAAGGTGCCGAAGCCGAACTCGTCCATGCTCGTGTCGCCCAGGAAGGCAAAGGACTTCAGCATTCTCTCTATGACCGTGGCGTTGAACGGGGCGACATACCCCTTCAGCATCTTTGATCCGGCAGTAGTCTCGAAGTCTTTGACGCACAGGTTTGCCTTTGACGAGAAGGGCATTGCCGCCTTCTCATTTGCGATCCCCTT
>CABMGC010000091.1 GCA_902385515.1 uncultured archaeon | reverse complement strand
GGCTTCATTCCCAGCGCCTTGAATACTTTTTCCACTTTTGGCGTATCCTCTTTTATGACCGAGACCTCGATCACGTTTCCCATGCCTATCTTCTGCTTAAGTTCCGCAGGGGATCCCAGTGTCATCATCTTGCCGTGGTCGATTATGCCTATCCTGTTGCACATCAGGTCTGCCTCCTCAAGGTACTGGGTGGTCATAAGTATGGTGACGCCCTCCTTGTTGTTGATGCTTCTTAGTAGGTTCCACAGCTTCGTCCTGTTCTGGACGTCAAGTCCGGTCGTCGGCTCGTCGAGTATGAGTATCGGAGGATTGTGTATGAGGCCCTTGGCTATGTCCAATCTCCTCTTCATTCCTCCAGAGAAGGTGCCGGCAAAAGAGTGCCTGAACTCAGTAAGCTCTACCATGTCCAAAAGGAAATCGATCCTCTTCTCAAGCTCCTTCTTGGGAACGTGATACAACCTGCCGAAAAGCTCGAGGTTCTGTTGCGCCGTGAGCTCGGGCTCGACCACAGTCTCCTGTGCGACGAAGCCGACGTGGAGTTTCGCAGTCTGTGGATCCTTCTGCATGTCGATTCCATTTACGAAGGTCCTGCCTGCAGTAGCTCGCATAAGACCCAGCAAGACGTTTATGGTCGTGCTCTTTCCAGCACCATTAGGACCCAAGAGTCCGAATATCTCGCCCTTCTTTATCTTGAAACTGACTTCGTTAACCGCAGTAAGCGTGCCGAATTTCTTGACCAGGTTGTCAATCTCTATTGCGTGATCCGTCATTTGAATTCACTTTCTATAAGCCTGCGTATGTCCGCAAGCGCTTTCAGGCCTATCTTTTTTGAAGCGTTCATTACCTTCAATCCTTTCGGAGTCAGTTGGTAGCGCTTCAGGGCGCGCGTGCCCTTTGTCATCATCTGGTACTTTATGAAACCCTCCGACTCCAGCGACTTTATTGCATTATACATGTCTGATTTTTTAAGCTTTGACAAGCCAGGATGTATCGACCCCTTGAAATGCTTAAGCATTGCATATGGGTATGCGCCCTTCCTCTTCAGGTGACCCATTATCATTATCTTAAGGATGCCCCTCATCAAAATGGCATCGAACTGCTTAAGAAAACAATCTTCTTCGACCATCAAGATCAGATCATGGTTTAATTTCAGACTAGTTTAATATAAAACCACAATATATAAATAGCATACGCAAGCAGGCACAGAAAGCGGCGCGATCCGCAAGGATTTGCTTGTGGATGGGGTGCTGAAATTTAAAAATGTTTAGTGGATGCGCACGAAGCCGCCTGCTGCAAAAATAGCAAGCGGTGATTGAAACATAACGCTATTAATTTTTCATTTATCTAATACTCTTGAATATTAAACCAGTCAAACCAGTCAGTGGTCAAATGATCGATTACAACTCCATGGAGGCGAAGTGGCAGAAATCATGGGAGGACGCCAAGATATTCGAACGCGAGCCTGACGGCAGGTCCGCCTACGAGGTCACGGCCGCATTTCCTTACGCCAACATGCCCCAGCACATAGGCCACCTCCGCACGTACGGCACCGCGGACGCCCTGGCAAGATACAAGCGGATGCGGGGCTTCAACGTGATATATCCCATGGCCATCCACGGCTCTGGGACGCCGGTTATCGCGATAGCGAAGAGAATGGAGGAGAAGGACAAGGACCTCATAGAGACGCTGAAGCTTTACGGCGTCGGCGAGGACGTCATGGCCAGGATGACCGACCCTGAGTTCATAATAGACTATTTCGCAAAGGAGCTTGAGGCGGGAATGCACGCGGCCGGCTACAGTATAGACTGGCGCAGGAAGTTCGTGTCCACCGAGCCGTTCTTCAGCAAGTTCATCGAGTGGCAGTTCGGGATACTCAACGGCAAGGGCTACCTCACCAAGGGCAAGCACCCGGTGGGCTGGTGCCCAAAGGACAACAACGCAGTCGGAATGCACGACACCAAGCACGACGTTGAGCCGGAAATAGAGGAACAGGTAGCGATCAAGTTCAAGGTGTCTGACGGGGATGCGAAAATACTTTGCGCCACCTACAGGCCGGAGACCATACACGGCGTCACAAACATATTCATAAACTGCAACGCCAGCTACGCACTCTGTGAGATCAACGGCGAGAAGTGCTACGTCTCAGAACAGGCCGCTAGGGAACTCGGAAACCAGATTGAGATCAAGCTGATCGAGATTGTAGGCGCCAGAGAGCTCCTGTCAAAGACGTGCGTCAATCCCGCCAACAACGACACATTGCCGATACTGCCCGGATTTTTCGTGAAGGCGGACCGTGGCACCGGCGCGGTGATGAGCGTGCCTGCTCACGCACCCTTCGATTACGCGGCCCTGCAGAGGCTCAAGGCGGAGGGCTATGCGATGCCGGAGATAATCCCCAAAAAGATAATCGACGTCAAGATAGGCAGGTCGCTTAGCGACGTCACTGTGGGCGATGCAAAGCCGGAGCACGTGGACCTGCCCGCGCTTGCGTACCTCGAGATACTGCACACGGACGTGAACGCCATAGAGGACATGCTGGAGTTCGCGACCAAGCTGCAGTACAGGGAGGAGTCGCACTGGGGCAAGATGCTTGTGCCCGGCTACGAGGGCATGAGCGAACCTGAGGCCCGCGAAAAGATAAAGCAGGCGCTGATAGGCAAGGGCGAGGCGATGCCCATATTCACGCTTACAAACGGGCCTGTCTACTGCAGGTGCGGTGAGAAGGTCGTCGTGAAGATACTCGATGACCAGTGGTTCATCAACTACGGCGACGCGTCATGGAAGGAGCTCACGAAAGAGGCGTTCGACAGCATGAGAATACTGCCACCAAAGCTGAGGAACACTTACGCGGCGGCGATAGACTGGATAAATCTCAGGGCCGTCGCAAGGTCGAGGGGTCTTGGCACCAAGTTCCCGCTGGACAAAAAGTACATCATCGAGTCGCTGTCCGATTCGACCATATACCCGGCGTTCTACACGATATCCCACATTATAAGGAACGTTCCTGTGGAGAGCCTGACTCCGGAGTTCTTCGATTACGTGTTCAAGGGCAAGGGAGATTTGGACGGCGTCGCGAAGGCCACGGGCATAGACTACGCCACGGTGAAGCGGTGCAGGGAGTCATTCACGTACTGGTACAAGGACACGTCGCGGCACTCGGGATCTGACCTGGTGTTCAACCATCTGACCATGTACATATTCAACCACGTCGCAATCTTCGACAAGGAGTACTGGCCTAAGCAGATAGTCACGAACGCGCTGGTCAACTACGAGGGCGAGAAGATGAGCAAGAGCCTGGGCAACATAGTCCCACTGCTTGAGGGCCTTAAGAAATACGGGGCTGACCCCCTCAGGCTGATCGAAGTCGCCGGCACAGACCTCTTCACCGACTCCGAATTCAGCGTGGAGGCTCTCGAGGGGGTCAAGGCCAGGCTCCAATACGTCTACGACGCCATCGAGAACGCAGACAGCCTGGGTACGGGGGAGCTTAGGCACATAGACTACTGGCTCTACTCAAAGCTCAACACGAAGATAGGCGCCGCAACCAAGGCCATGGACGACCTTGAGCTAAGGGACGCATCAATAGAAATGCTCTACAACTCCGTGAACGAGCTGAAGAGGTACTTCGCGCACGGGGGGAAGAACTCGCTGGCGGTGAAGGACTACCTCACGGGAGTTGCACTTATGCTGCAGCCCATGGCCCCCCATTTCTCAGAGGAAGCGTGGCACGCGCTCGGCAACGACACGTTCGCGTCAGTCGAGAAGTGGCCCGAGGCGGACAAGAGCATGATAAGCGAAGTCATAGAGCAAGGAGAGGACCTCGTTGACAAGACAGTTAACGACGCCAGGCAGGTCATAGCCATGATGCAGAAGAAGAGCGGCAAGAAGGCCGCGGCTCTGAGAATAATAATCGCCGATGACTGGAAAAGGAACCTCACTAACATCGTGGCGAAGGACAAGAACATCGAGAACGCCATAAACAGCGCGAAATCGGACGATAGCCTGGACAAGGCCGCCGCCGCGCAGTACGTCGGGTCGCTGGCCAAGAGAGCCAGGGAGATAACTGAAGTCAGGCTTATGCAGCACGACGAGTTTGAGAGCTTCAGCGAGTCTGCCGAGTACATGGGCAGGCAGCTGGGCTGCAAGGTCACGGTGGAAAAGGAATCCGCCTCGAACTCGGAGAGGGCAGGCAGGGCCGGACCGCTGAAGCCCAGCCTTGACATCACGCTGTGAAGCGCATGGCGTTTGGCTGAGCGCTTCGGGGGGGGCGCGCATAGTTTTATATTTGTTCCATTACATATTCTCTTAGTATTCTATAGCTGCTGGCTGATGATGCAGCACGCGTCAATCGTTTGTTGAATTCTTATCTCACGGTGCTAAAAAATGGGAAAATTTCCACTCGCAGATGAAGCCATTACCAGAATATGGATATGCAGGAAGTGCAAGGCCAGGAACAGGCAGGGCGCTGAGAAGTGCAGGAAGTGCGGATCTAAGTACCTGAGGCCGAAGCACAAGGAGCTGAAGGTCAAGAAGTGATCCAAAGATTACGCTGATCATAACAATGTGATTTAATGGAAGAATTAAACCCTATCGAGCGGCTAATTGTAACCGCCATGAAGGAGCTCGGAGCCACTAAGGAAAGCGCGCTGAAGACCGCGGACGACATAACGAAGAAGACGAATAGGCCCAAGAGCCTCGTCACCAATTCGCTCGTGCTTCTCGCGCAGAAGGGAGTCATAAAGAGAGTGGCAAGGGAGAAAGCAGCAGGATATTACCTAGTCAAGACTGACGCGTAAGGTAATTGCGATGTCGGACGACTCCATAGAATTTCTTGCCAAATACAAGGACTGGGTGGCGGTCAAGAGGATAAGCATAACCCCAGAGACCCCTCCAGAGGAGATCGTCCTCCAGATATCTGGGATAAGGCAGAGCGTCGACAGAAAGTCGTTCGAGATCCTCGGAGTCAACACCAAGGCGATAGACGAGTACGCCACGACGCTCACGAAGGGCGTGCGAAAGAGCTTCCCCGCCCTGGCGGAGACCGTCCAGAAGCTTGGCACCAAGGAGGTGAAAGAGGTGCTGAAGGGCGCGACGAACGGGAAGGAAGAGCTGGCCGAGATAGCCCAGACCTACCTGTTCAGACGGGTTGTGCAGGGGCTCCAGTTCGATTTTGACGTCAACCACGAGCTGCTTCAGAAGGCGTACCCTAAGCTGAAGATACCCAAGCCGCTCGGCAGAAGGCCAAAAGCCTGATTGCAAAGCTATTTTTACTTGCAACTTCAAACACGGATTAAGGGGAGTTAGGCTAGCCTGGTAGGCTTTTAGGTTTGGGACCTAAAGACCCGAGTTCAAATCTCGGACTCCCCGTCCTGTTTCCGGCAAAACGTCAATCTTTTTATTCCTTTCATGAGAAATGCGCGTGATGGACGAGGAATGGGCTGCAGATCTTGCAAGGTTCAGGAGAGAGAAGGACAGTCTTTTCAAGACCGGACCGGAATCGCCGATGCCAGATGCTGAAAAGCACGACTTTGCTGGCCTGAAGTATTTTCCTCCAAACCGGACCCTGATCATCAAGGCAAAGCTCGTAAAGTACGGCGATCCCGAAATAGTTGAGATGGGCACGAGCAAGGGTACCGTACAGCACTTTCATAGGTTAGGCTACTTCGAGTTCAGCGTGGACGGCAAGAAAGCGCTATTGAACGCCTACAGGTCGGCCGAGGGAGGCGAAGACGAGACGCTCTTTGTGCCATTCAGGGATGCGACGTCTGGAAAGGAGAGCTATGGATCATCGCGCTATCTCGACTTGGAAATAAGGAAAGATGACAAGTACGCCCTTGATTTCAACTATGCTTACAATCCCTATTGCGCATACAGCGAACAATACGTCTGCCCATTCGCTCCGCGGGAGAACTGGCTGAAGGTCGCCATAGTTGCCGGGGAGAAGAAGTACCATGGCTAGAGGGCGTCTACCTTAATTTTTGAAATATCTCTGGATTTCCTATCGCTGCGCGGCCGACCATCGCGCCGGACAGTCCCTGGGCCCTTAGCTCCTTAACTTGCTTTCTCGTCCGTATGTCACCGTTCGCAACTATTGATTTTCCAAGGTCGACGCACTTCGAGTACACGGAAAAATCTGCGGGATCGTCGAGCGTCTGCCTTGCCGTCCTTGCGTGCACTATGAAAAAGGATGCGTCCACCGCCTCGATGAGGTTAAGGTAGGCGCCTTTGCCTTTCTCATAGTCGTTCATCCCAAGACGCAGCTTGATCGAGCACTCGGACCCAGATTTCTGGATAAGGTTGACTATGTCGTTCACGCGAGATACCCTTTTCACCATCATCGCGCCGATCCCCTGCCTTACGAACTCGGGCGAGGAGCAGCCCAGGTTCAGGTTAAAACCTTGGAAACCGCTCTCGGCCTCGAAGGCCGCCAGAAACTTCTCGTACTCGCTAAGCTTTGCGCCCGCAAGCTGAATCTGCGTGGGCGTGGCACCCGAAATTCCAATCCGCTCTAGCTCGCCCTTCTTCAGTCTGGCCAGATTCGCAACCCTGGCCACCTCCGTAAAAGTCAAGTCCGCGCCTTTCTGATGGCATAGCGTGCGGAACGGGCCGTCAGTCACCCCTTCCATCGGCGCGAGCATCAATTGAAACTTCATATGATCACTGGCAACGGATAACTCGTTGCAATGCCTACTATGGATTTTGACTTTTTACCTTCTTTAATGTGCGTGCGTACTTTCGCCGCGGATTTTTATGCCTGCTATCCGAAACAATATCAGAGCAAGAAGGGATGCCATGAAGGACACGATCGTCATAATGCCATCTGTACGCAACCCCTCAGTCATCTCCGACTACGCCAAAAATGCAGACCTGCATAAGTTCAGAAAGGACAGGCTCTTTTTCCTGATCCTCACGGAGGATTTCTCCAACAAACGGGCGTACTCTGAAGCGCTGCGCGACTCTGAAGTCGAAGGGCTCGTGCTAAACAACGAGGACAGGAGCAAGCTGCTTGAAGACAGGGGGTTGCCAAAGTTCAAGGACCTCATTCCAAGGCGCTCGCACGCCGTGACAAGTTTCGGCCTTGCCTACATGATGCTCAACAAGAACTTCGAGTACGGCATGTTTGTGGACGATGACACCAAACCGCTCGACTGCTGCGACTATTTTAAGGCTCACATCGACAACCTGAATCTCGGCGGCAGCATCGAGCAGGTCGAAAGCAGCAACGGGTGGGTCAACGTGCTTTACCAGTCGTTCAAGAGGCATGGTCTGTATCCAAGGGGGCATCCCCATTCGAAAATGAATGAAAACATAAGCGTCAGGAAAGTAAACCTTGACGGCAAGGTTTACGTATCCCAGGGCCTTTGGACCAACGTGCCGG
>CABMGC010000090.1 GCA_902385515.1 uncultured archaeon | reverse complement strand
GTCTATGTCCGAATCGCCCACCAGCTGCGTTCCTCGTACGACGGAGCCCACGACCCTCGCCTCAACGCCCTTCGGCATGACTTTCTTCAGCCGGCCCAACAGCAGGTTTATGTGGCCTACTGACTCTTCAAGCTCCTCCTTGCTCGGCTTTATGCCCTTAAGAACTCGGTCGAAGACAGAGTTCGCCGCACGCTCCTTTTCAGCCTTCATGCAAAACCTATTTAATAGAAAATGACACATTTAATAATGAAAGGGCTCGTAGCGCAGGAGTAGCGCGTTTCGTTCGCAACGAAAAGGCCGCGGGTGCGAATCCCGCCGAGTACACTTATTTTTAACGAACCCGTTGCCTCTTGTTATCTGCCGTTGTTATTCCTCCAACCAGTTTGGCTATCACTGCGCACGTCACGAAAGAGAGCACGAAAACCGTTGCCATCACCACGATTATTCCAAGCGCCTCAATACCTAGTTGAGTAAGTGCGGCGGAACCTCCTCCGAAGAGGATACCGTTGGGAAGGGTGGCATTGCCCGAAGCTGCCGCGAACGCGTTCTGGGTGAAGAACGCAATCATCAGTACGCCAAATATGCCTCCAGTCAGGTGTTCGGGAAGCAATCCAACTGGATCTGAAAACCACTTGCGCTTGGCGAACCAGTCGTTCGCATACGTGAATAGCAGCCCTCCAAGGATCCCGAGCACTGTAGCGCTGGCAGGGCTGACGAATCCTGCGAGAGGGGTTATGACTATCAGACCCATAAGTATCCCGTTCACTGATGTCAGCAGGTCCGGAACTTTCTTAGTGGAGACGTAGCTGAAAAGCATGGCCGAGAACATTGAAGCAGCCGCGGCAAGGAATGTCGTTATCACTACCGTCAGCGTGCTGTCGTTGAACGCGAGCACGCTTCCCGGGTTGAAACCGAACCAGCCTATCCAGAGCAGAAGTATCGAGAGACCGAGCCAGCCTGGGCTGATTTTCGTCGCAGTATGGGGGCTTTTCTTAAGTCCCTTGCTTCTCTCCTCCAGCCATATTTGCAGGAGTATGCCGAGCCCAGCGGCTCCGGCAGCCCCGTGTACCACAAGCCCGCCAGCGAAGTCCCTCATGCCCATCACGTAGAGCCACCCTGTGGGGTTCCATATCCACGCGGCAGGGATCGCCCAGATTATGATAAAGTACACTGCGGAATAAAGCAGAAGCGCACGCATCTTCACTCTTCTCAGCGCAACGACGCCGACTAGCGCAAGGGTAACTGAGGCAAAAGCGGCCTCAAAGAGAAAATAAGTCGTAGTGGTAAGGCCCGTATTGAAGTAGCCGGAGGCCATGGACCACCAGACCCCGCCAAGTATGCCTGGAGTGTTTGTCGAGAAGCCTCCGAGGAACGGACCTATGTAGAGTGGGTTGCCGATGAGGCCTCCGATCGTGGGAGCGAAGGCGAGATTGAATCCCACAAGGCCCATGAAGAAGACCGCGGAGCCGGTTATGAGTATTGTCTTGAATATGCTCCGTGAGAATTTATCTCCGAGCTCCCCTACTTCAAGAAACCCGACTGCTATCGTCATCGTGAATACGAGAAGGGCAGCAATTATTATCCAGAGGTTATTGATTAGTGACGCGTCTACTACCATTTAAACAGTCCTTTAGAAAAGTGAGAGGTGTGAATTTAAAACTGTTATGCTAGAGCGCTTATTCTTATTTGACACAGTAGTGATTGTATTTTGTGGTGCTTTTCCTGCAATAGGATTTTTAATGCTTTACTCAATATTCTATCTGCGACTAAAGAAATTTTGAAATGCACTTGCTGATGTTTGAGAGGGGGTTACATGGTATCGACAGAGCTAAAGCACATTTGTTTTATAATGGATGGAAACAGGACGCACACGATAATGGAAAATCTGCACGGAACGGATGAAGACTTCAATTACCATTCTTACTACAGCGGTGCGGAAGCATTGGAAAAACTAATGCACATGACTTTCAACGAACTGAAAGTTCAGTACTTGACGATTAACTTAATAGGAAGAGAGAATTGCGTTAAAAGAAAAAGTTCCGCTAGGGCGATAGCAAATCTTGTGCCACATTTCTTTGGCGATATTTGGGCCAGCTTTTTTAAGGAAAATGAAATAAGAGTAAAGTTCGTAGGCGATCTGGACATGTTCTGCAACTCATCTGAAGACCCGGAGGGCTTGAGGGAGGAAATAAAAAAAGTGGAGGAACGCACCGCAACTTTCGATAAGAACCATCTGATTGCGATGGCCGCGTATGATCCCGCGCACGAATACGGCGTGTTTTTTGGAAAGATTCAGACCGGGGCGAAGTTGGAAATCGAAGATTGGGAGAGCTATAATCAGAAAAGGGCAGGGCTCACAAAACTTTATTACGGATTCGATGTACCGAGGGTCGACGTGATGATCAGGACCTGGAGGCCAAAACTGTCGGCCATGGTCCCAATTTTGGTCGGCGAGTACGCCGACATATACCTTTTCCCTGCCCCGTTTCAGATATTCGACCTGGCGGCATACAAAAAGATAGCGGAGGATTACAAGAAAAGGGCCTTAACCCCCGACACTGAGGAAATCTGGCACAAGGGCGGCAATATGCCAGTGCGCGATCACAAGGAACAGATAAAGGCCACGAAACCAGTGGTAATCGGCAGCGAAAGCGAGGGCGTGTGGCTGCCGTGCGAATAGGCGTCTTATTTTTTTCTTGGTCTTAGCTGAAGTGCAGTCTGGGCGTTTTGTTCAAATTGGTCGGCGGGCTTGAACAGGAATTTGCACCTGCCCGCACCGAGTCCGACGCATTCCTCTTCCAGCGCATCGATATCCGCCTTTAGCGAAACTGATGCGCCGCCAGCTATCATGCCCCTTACGAAGTGGTCCGCAGGGACCTTTACTTTTCCCTTGAGCGCCTCGCCTATGGCAGAGTTCTCAACTATCAGCACGCCTTTCTTTTGCTCCTCGTCAAGCAGCTCCCAAGTGAACTTGCCCCATCCCAATATCATTGCGACTTTGGTAAGCCATTCGAAGTAGCCGTGGAAATCGAACTCGTATTTTTTACCTATGGTCGATGCGGTGCCTTCCACAAAGGTATTTTTGGCAGTTTCATAAATGTCATAGACCTCATCAGGGCTGTCAAATTTCAGGATAAGTCCGGCGAGCAGCTTTACGTTAGGCATGACCATCCTGTTGCCCATGACCTCTATGTCGCCGTCCTTGTAGGCTATCTGCTTACTTGCCATGAGGTGTTCAAAAAGCGAGGGTTCCTGTTCCATTCAAGTCCCTTTCAAAGAGATTCTGCTGGCTTGACGATTAGGCCGTTCTTTCCAAACTCGAACTCGTGAATGTAT
The DNA here is from genome assembly GCA_902385515.1 of uncultured archaeon. Lineage (GTDB taxonomy): Archaea > Micrarchaeota > Micrarchaeia > Micrarchaeales > CABMGC01 > CABMGC01. The sequence goes on along the minus strand of CABMGC010000090.1, from coordinate 4,499 downwards.
GGGCTGTGGCCGGTCTCCCTCATCTTGAGCACGGAAAGCGTCCTTAGCCTCTTGATTCCTATGAGGTCGTTGTACATTTCGATTATGCCATCGCACGAGAACTCGCTGACTCCGTCAACGGTCATCTGCTTGCCGTTCCGCGTCGCGGCCGTTATTATTATGTTGGTGGTGTGCAGTTTTGCCAACTCGTCGACGACGAGGTAAGTGACTCTCTTGTCAGATATGCCTTTGTAGAACGCCCTGCCCTTCGGGTCCTCGTCCAGGGTGGGCATGACCTCGTATCTGTACCTTTTGTCCGCGCCCGCAAGGCTTACGCCTTCCCCCGTGCTGAGCCCTGCGTTGGTTCCGCTCCTTCCGAATTCCAGCGGTATGGCAAAAAGGTCCATGTTTATCGCAAAAGTCAACAGGCTGTCGAAGACCAGGCGTTTCGCGCCTATTTCCGTAGTCTCCTCCTCCAGCATGTCGAAGAGGTTAAGCTTCATCTTGTTCATGGGAATTTCGAGTATCTTGATCTTCTTTTCCTTCTCGAGGCTTTCGAAATCCCATCCGAACACAAGGCCCTGGCGGATCACTTCTTCCCTCTTGGAATCGAGCGTCACCAGGACGCCGTTTTCTCCGTTCTTTGCTCCGTTGTAAATATACTCCAGGCCGAACAGCGTCTTTCCGGTTCCTGGCGCGCCGGTCACGAGCACATTGAACCCCGGGGGTATTCCTCCATCGACAAGTTCGTCGAATCCCTGCACTCCTGTTTTTACACGATCCACTGAAACACCGTTCGGAAAGCCGCCCAACGACAAAAGCCCCAAATTCAAGGTCTTATTGACTGAGAGGATATAAGAAGTTTGCGATGCGGCGACCCTAGCGTTGCCATATTCTGCTGTTCGCCAGCACCGCTGCGAATATCCCGACGCTCACGAGCACGATCGTGCCTCCCGAGGCGAGGTCGTAGTAGAACGACGCCATGAGGCCTATGACCACTGACAGGACGGCTATGGCGTTGGCCGCGAGCAGGGTGTTCTTGAAATCGAGTCTTAGAAGCATGGCAGAAACCGCAGGTATCACTATCAGGCTTGTGACAAGGAGTATTCCAACGAGCTTTATCGATATGACCACCGTGATGCCGGTAAGCAAAGTGAAGACGAGCTCCAGGCGCTCGACCGGAAGGCCGCTGACCCTTGCGAATTCCGGATCGAACGTCACTGCGAACAGCTCCTTGAAAAGGACGTATATGGTGGCCATCACTGCAAATCCGAGCCCCAGCGCCAAATAGACGTCTGTGTAGCCTATCCCGAGTATCGCGCCGAACAGATAGGAAAGCAGGTCAGCGGAGGCGTACTTTGACGCGCTTATTAGCACGACTCCCAGCGCAAGCCCGGCCGAAAAGAGTATGGCTATGGCAGCGTCGCCAGGTATTCTTAGCTTCCTAAGTGCGTTTATCCCGAACACGCCAGCGAAAACGGCGGCTATCGCTCCGTATATCGGGTAAAAGCCGAACAGGACGCCCGCGGCTATGCCCGCTAGCGAGACGTGCCCGAGGCCGTCGGATATGAGCGACTGCCTCTTGAGCACCAAAAAGACCCCGAGGGTCGAGCACGTGAGAGCGACGAGCACGCCCGCCAGAAGGGCTCTCTGCCCGAAGCCGTAGGCGAGTATGTCTATCATTTTCCTCCCTCCTGGGCTCCTGCCATCTTAAGCCTCATGCCCTTCTCCAGGCGCTCCACGGTGCCCTTCGGGTGCTTGTGGTAGAACAGCATCTTAAGCAGCTTGCCGCTGCTGAGCCCGCTGGGCTTCTCGTCATAAAGGACCTCCTTGTTCAGGAATATTATCCGATCAGTGTGCTCGACTAGCGCGTATATGTCGTGCGAGACCAGCATGACTGCCATCCCGTACCGCTTGTTGAGCCTGGTTATCAGCTTGTAGAATTCCTCCTCCCCGGACAGGTCCACGCCGGTCGTGGGCTCGTCGAGTATGAGCAGCGAGGGGTTTGACACGAGCGCCCGAGCAATGAATGCACGCTGCATCTGCCCTCCGGACAGCTCGGTTATGCGCTCTTCGCCAAGCCTGCCAAGGCCCACGGCGCGTACCGCGCTTTCAACGGTGTCCTTGTCAGAGGCGCCGAGCCTTCCCAGGACTCCTATCTTGCCGTAGAGCCCGGTGCTCACGATATCCCTCACCGTTGCGGGAAAATTCGCATCGATGCGCTGGGCATGCTGTGAAAGATAGCCGATGCTCCGCGCCCCCGCCCGCCCTGTGAACTCCACGCGTCCCCTGTCCGGCCTTAGCAGTCCTATCATGAGTTTGAGGAGCGTCGTCTTGCCCGCGCCGTTGGGTCCCGCGAGCCCCACGATCTCCCCGCATTTCAGCTCAAGCGAGACGTTGCGCAGTACCTGTTTCCCGTCGTAGGAGAAACTCACGCCGTTCAGCTTTAGCAGGGGTTCATTCATGCGGATCAATCCAATGGTGTAATCATGACAATGACAGTTTCACGTGCAGTTCAGCCCTTCCTTGAGCGTGCGCAGGTTGTCGTACATGAGGGTTACGTAGCTGGCGTTGCCTGCGATCTGCTGTTGGCTCAGAATCTCGAGGGTGTATATCTTGTAGATCGTGCCGTTTATCTCTGCGGCAACGTTCTGGTCCACCGCGGCCGTCGGATCAGCTGACTCCTGGAAAACCGCCCGGGCATGGTCTTTCGTAGCTTCGCTTACGACGCTTATCAGGTGCTGGGGCGACACCTCAGCATCGGGGCTTTGGCCTCCTATGGAAATCTCGGTAAGGTTGTAGCTCACTGCAAGATAGCCGAGGAACGCGTGCGAGTCAAGCAGGGTCCTGCTCTTGCAGCTGCCAAGTCCAGTGCGATACGCATCGTCGAGTTGGCTTAGCTGCGTTATGAAGGCGTTGGCGTTGTATGCATACGTCGACGCGTTGGCGGGGTCCGCCGCGGCCATAGTCGTTTCTATTTTCCGAACCACCCCTGGCATGAGCGCAGGATCAAGCCAGAAGTGCGGGTCGGTCGCAATCAGCGTGCTGGCGTTGGGACCGAGCGCGCTCCTGTTAATCGCGTCAATCAGCGGCACGAGCGTCATGTTCCTGTTCGCGGACTGCACGAGTTGCGTTGCCCAGCTCTCAAGAGTGGGGCTCGCGTAGAAGAATGTGCTCCCCTGCGACAACGTCTGCGCATCGGACGGCGTGGGCTCGTAGTCGTGAGGTTCGACTCCAGGTCCTATGAGCTGCAAGATATCCGCGCCGCTGCCGACCACGGGCCTTACTAGGTAATAGATGGGGTTGAATGACACGACCACCGCCGAGCGCGGGGTCGATGCGTTAGCGTCATGGCCGAAAGCGAGCGCCGCGAGCGCGCCGGCCGCAATGACAACAAGGCAGATGAGCAGGACGTTTTTTCCCATAGCATTAACTTTCTCCATGTGTACACCGTTCCAAACGGATACAGTTGGTCTCCAAAGTTAATAAATATTTCGTTAAAAGTTATTAACTTTGTGGCGCGCACACAGACTGCTTGCCCGCTTACGGCGCGCTATATTCCACAGTTCTCGTCCTTGACCGCTTCCTGCAGAAGCCTCACGCTGGCCTTCTCGTTCTCAGTCACCTTCTTCCACATCCTGACGCAGTCCTTGTGCCCTTCCCTTTCCGCGTCCTTGATGTAGCCGTCAACGTTCCAAAGGAACTGCAGCCTCTTGACAAGCTGCTTGTGCACGTTGTAGTAACAGTCCTCCACTGGCTTTTTGTCCGCCATATCGACACCAATCTGTCCTCTCTGCCAAGTATCTTAAGAATTTCGATGGCTGCGCAACGGCCGCGCAAGACCATAAGTCTTACCGCTGCTTGCCGCTGCTAATTAATAATTATCCTGCTTATTACCTTCGGCCATTGGCTCGCCCGGTGGGAATGCTCATGAAAGATTACTCTATAGAGGTCAGGAACCTGCGGAAGAGGTTTAAGACCTACCAGGTGAACCGCGGCGCCCTCCTGTCGTTCCTTTTCAGGAAGACGTACTACAAGAACGCCCTTCAGGGAATCAGCTTCTCCGTACAGAAGGGCGAGATAGTCGCGCTGCTCGGACGCAACGGAAGCGGAAAGTCCACCGCGATAAAGATAATGTCCGGCATACTGTATCCGGACAAGGGAGAGGTCAGGGTCGCGGGCATGGAGCCGTGGGAGGAACGGTCAAGGCTTGCGTCAAGGCTCGGGATAGTGCTGGGGGCACACGGCCAGCTGTACTGGGACCTGCCCGCGCTAGACACGTTCGATTTCATGAAGGACGTCTACGAGATCCCCGAGTCCGACTACAAGAAAAGGCTCGACTACTTCCTGGATCTGCTGAACCTAAGGGACGTCTACAAGCGGCAGGTGCGGCAGCTGTCGCTCGGCGAGCAAATGAAGTGCAATTTCGTGGCGTCCGTGCTTCACATGCCGGAGATAGTGTTCCTCGACGAGCCCACGATCGGCGTGGACCTTCCCTCGAAGTCCGCGCTGAGGAATGC
>CABMGC010000089.1 GCA_902385515.1 uncultured archaeon | reverse complement strand
GCGCGACAACTGCGTTGACCTTGCGGGATATGCCTGGGTGCTGAGCAAGGTGGAAGGCGACGAGCTTGTTAAACTCATCAGGCGCAGGAAGCGGAAGGAGAAGGTGGAGGTCGTTGTGCCTACCGAGCCGAGCAAGGATGAACTTTTGGAAGCCGGGGCCGCGCAGGCTGAGATTAAGGCTGAGGCCAGGGATTAACATGGTCGACATCATCGTGGACATAGAAACAACCGGCGTTGACCCGCTCAAAGACCAGGTCGTAGCCATAGGCATGATTGGCGAGTGGGGTGGAATGCGCATCTTCCAGGGTACCAACGAAAAGCAAATTCTCCAGGAATTCTGGAAGGAACTGAGAAAGGGACACGAGCAGGTCACTATAGTCGGCTTCAACATAGACGACTTCGACTGGCAGTTCCTAAAGTTGCGCTCGCTGAAACACCGCGTCGAGATACAGCACTTCCAAAAGTACGTGCAGCGCAAGGACATTCGGCTGATTTTGGATGCCAACCGCTTAAAGAAGGGCACCCGGCTCTCTGACTACTGCGCGTTCCTTGGGATACCTGACGGCGACGAGTTGGTCGGCTCGATGATTCCGCAGCTGTTCGCGGAGGGGAAGTACGAGGAGATTAAGAAGCATCTGGAGTTCGACTTGGATAAGACACTCCAAATTTGGAAACTGATGAAGGAGTACAGGGTGGTGGAATGACTGAATCCAAACAGAACCTTGGCGGTCTTATTCTCGGCGTTGTCATCGGTTTTGCAGTTGCCCTCAGCTATGGAGGCATTGGCAGCGCTGTTGGCGCGATCATAGTTGCCTACTGCGCATTCAAGGCAGGCGCAACGATGCAGAAGATGGTGAAGGAGAGTATCTGAAGGTGAAATTCATGGACATTGAACTCTACAAGAAAGCCGCCATATTCTTTGGAGGTATTCTCCTGATATTTTTGATAGGGTACGCGCTCGGACTGACGAAAGCCGCGCTGAATTATGACCAGACCTACATAGACGCGTTCACTTGCGGGAGGTCATTCCCTGGACAGATATGGGAGAACGGCACTACGTACTGGCTCTACAAGCTCACCTTCGATGCAGAGCCGAACGGCCTCTTCATAATCGGCTCTTACTCAATGAAGCACCAGATGTATACGCTCGTGGGAATGCCGCAGGCTGCGGAGTCCTATGACAATGCTGACCATATCGATAAACGAATAATCGCTACTAGGGAAAGCTGCAACGAGTTCATCAAAGATTCAAACCCTCAAAGCAAGGGGATGTTTACGCAGCAAATAAATGCAGGTGGATGATTTGCGCTCCCGTACCAACAGCAGCTACAGCATATATGTGTTCGGCAAGAAGGGGATGCAGTACTACAGCCGAGAGTCCTTCTTTTTCTCCAGAATGCTGGAGCTTGTAGGCAATGGGGAAAAGTTCAGGGCTCAGTTGTATGGCTGTGATGGACAGATTATTTTCGACGGCGCGAGTTTGAAAGTATCGCTGAAAGGTCAACCCAATTCGGGTTCTCAGAAAGGATACCCGTCAGCTCGGGGATGCTTCCAAGGCCGCCCTCCTTGGTCGCCTGTTCGAGCGACTCTTTGAAGCGGCTGTCAACACGCACAAGCTCCGTCTTTTTCCCGCTGCTAGGACGAGCCATCTGACTTCCCTTCTGGGTAGAACACGGCCTGCACCGCCATAAAAGCCAAGTCTATCAGCGCAGCCGCGAGCAGTCCGTACAACAGCCATGGAAGCGCAACCATCCAGAAGTTCATGATGTAGCTCGCATCATCCGCAAGGCCCGTGACCTTATAGGCAAGGTACTGGCCGTGCCAGGCATTGATTATTGCAACCAGGGCGATGATGAAAAACACCGGCTTGAACAGACCCTTCAAGCCTTTGGTATCGGAAAATATGTAGAGGGCCAGAAAAAAGAAAGCTGTGCCAAAGCTGACCAACGCATTGCTTGTGAATACCTCTTCGCCTGCCATATGCATACCTCGTTTTTTTGCGGTTAAATAACTTCTGCCGGCCCGGGCTTTGCAGGAGTTGGACTGTTTTTCCCTGGATGGTCACACTCCTCATCCAAAAGACTCAATCCAAAGAGCTTCTCGGTCTTTCTGACATTCACGTAAGTGTCTGCTGGGCGTGAATCCGACCAATCGAAATACTCTTTTAGCTGGTAGGAGTCGAAGCCGTAATAGTCATTCAGGTGGCTGGCCCTGACATGGCGCCAGAAGTGCGCATGGAGCTTGCGAGTGATGACAGCTTCCCGCCCATCAGGGAGTTCAGCCATGAATTCAAAATCAGGTGAGCGCCTCCTGATGTACTCGCTCATGTTTCCCCAGCGTTTGAACAGCATATCCACGTATGACTTATCCTCAAGCGCCGCCCTGAAGTAGTCATGCCATGCCCGGTCTTCCAGAGTCTTGGCATACTGCTTTGCGATCGGAATAGGAACCGTCCGCTTGATATTGGGCCTCCGCTTTTTTTCAACAGGCAAGCGAACCCGGGCCCTTGTACTATCCTGCAGGATGATGCTGTTCCTAGTGAACTGGACGGCCTCGTTGATTCTTGCCCCAGTCATGAAGCATAGGCTATTCAGGGATGCAACAACCCAGTCATCATTTGCCTCCTCGGTTATTTTTAGAATTTCTAACGCCCTGGAAGGCGTGACCGGCAGGAGCTTCGGCTTCTTTCGCTGGTAGGACGACCCATAATACATAATAAAGATGGGGAAACTTTGCGGTTATAATTGTTTTGAACCATGCAGCAGAGCGCAGCAAGCGAGTTAGATTATTGCATTACTATAACTACGTGGGAAGAAGTGCTGAACAAGTGCCCATCTACGTTTCTAAACAAATACCTTTTTAACCGCAAAGAGAGGCTAGCATTTAGCATGAATGGAAGCGCAGTCATGCCAACGAGGGCGGCGAGCGAACTAAGCGCTCGGGTGCTCCGCTCTGAAGACCTTGTTCTTGGAATCAAG
>CABMGC010000088.1 GCA_902385515.1 uncultured archaeon | reverse complement strand
CCTTTACCCTATTGTCCCCTAGCTGCTTTCCGGCTTTCAGCTGCGGATCAAGAATTTCGACAGGGGTCCCTGCATCTTCCGACAATGCCTTAGCCCGAGCTTGCCAGAATTCAGATTGAGTACGCTTAGAATGCTTATGACGCGCGTGAACCTAGCGTCGTGAGGAAATATCTTAGAAGCCACAACAGACCCCATATACTCACTGAGAGTAAGTATTTAAGATTATTGGAGCACGACGGCGGGATTGCGATAGCAATAAAAAATCAGCGTGCCAAGGAGGAACAGAGGGGTGCGATAGTGGAGAAGGAAGCGGCAACGAAGCACGCTGCGGCAGACGATGGCGGAAGGGCCGAGCTCGAGGCCGCGATACTGGAAAAGGCGGAACGCATGATCGCGTACAGCCACAGGTACGCGGCCCTGCACGAGACACGGATCGCTGCTTACGACCCAAGCTCCATGAAGGCATTCACCGGAGCGATGGATGAGAAGTCGCGTGGCCATTTCGAGGCGCTTAGGCAGGAACTGGCGCCTTTGGCAGCGGCGCAGACGCCTGACGATTACGAAAAGGCGAGGGAGGAGCTCGCGGTCTTGTTTGAGGAGCACCACGAGTGGATGGAGACTGCGCAGGCCCTGTCTGACCGCATATCCGAGGACTTCGTGCTCAGGCACATACGCAGGGATGTCGAGCAGAGGAAAGGCTCGGAACCCGAGACCCTCTCGGGCCTAACAGGAATAGGGTACCAGATAGTATACGGCGCAAACATAGAGATGCTCCGCGAGCGGGCCGACAAGGAAAAAAGGCCTGTGCTCGACGTAATAGACGACGCAATAGGCGCCAACAAGGGCCTGATTGAGGAGATAAAGGACGCGCTTGTGCGCGGGCCTGAATTCGAGCGCCTGAACGCGCTTCCGGAAAGCACTTTGGAATGCAAGCCGCTGAAGCGGGTTTAGTTTCACCTTGCGCTTCGGCGTTTGTGCACCGAGGCCTTGGCTTTCCTCATGCTGCCCGCAAGCACCGCCGCGGCGATTACCGTGAGCACGACCATGATGGCGAAAGACTCCTTCCTGTACGCGCTTATTCTTGAGTACTCAGTTTGGGCGAGGGACTGTGCGGTCTCTGAGTAAATCACAGACTGCCCGGGCAGAGTGTTGAAAGTGCTTACCGCCTTGCCAAGATAAATGTACGCCTGCGTCAAGTCGGGATAGAAAATGAGATAGCCGCTCTGGTTTACGCTATTGACGTAGGCCAGCGCAGTCATATAAGTCCGGTTGGCGTAATCGGACGTGAAGTTTCCGCTTAGCTGCTGCGCGCTCACGCCCGCCGCAAGGGCGGCGAGCGCAAGCAGTGCGAACGACAGCGTCTTCATCCACGCGACCTCAGAGATTGACGTCGATGTCGAGCTCCTTCTTGAGCTCCCTGTATCTGTTTCGGATGGTAACCTCAGTCACTCCTGCGACTTCAGCCACTTCCTTCTGGGTTCTTCTTTCCCCTACGAGCGCGCTTGCGATGTAAACCGCAGCGGCCGAAACTCCCGTCGGGCTTCTTCCGCTTACCAGGCCCTTCTTCATGGCCTGCTTAAGTAGAAGCACGGACCGCTCCTGTGCCTCTCCGCTGAGCTTGAGCGCCGCAACGTATCTCGGCACGTAGGCTATCGGGTCGGTCAGCGGGATCTTAAGGCCGAGCTCGTGGGCGATCACCCTGTAGGTCCTGCCTATCTCCTTCTTGGGAACTCCAGATATCTGCGATATCTCGTCAAGCGTCCTTGGCATGCCTGCCTGCCTGCCCGTCGCATACAGGGCGGCATTGACCACCGTCTCTATCGGCCTGCCTCTTATCAGGTTGTTCTTGACGCAGTTCCTGTAGAGAAGCGCCGAGCTCTCCCTGACGTTGTCAGGAAGGCCGAGGTAGCTGGCAACGCGGTTCAGCTCAGGAAGGGCTACCAGATAGTTCCTTTCTGACGAGCTCGCGATGCTCGCCCTCTTATGCCACTTTCTTATCCTATACAGCTGGGCCTGCCTCTTTGAAGGAAGCTTTGCTCCCCTGATGTCCTTGTTGTACATGTCGATTTCGGTAACGAGACCCTTGTTCGGCTTCATGTATTTTATCGGAGCGCCCGTTCTTGCCCTGGCGTTCCTCTGGTCGGTATCGAATGCTCTCCACTCGGGTCCGACGTCGGTGACGTTCTCCTCGATGACCAGTCCACAGTTGTTGCAGATGTATTCTCCTCTCTCGCTGTCGAATATGATGTCACCGCTTCCGCAGCTTGGACAGTGCTTGACGCTCCCTATTACCTTGGGTCCCTCTTCGCCGTGGACTATTCCGAGGCCTGCGCCCAGCGCCTTCTCGCTAACGCCCCTCTCGACAGGCCCTCCCGCCCTTGAGGAAGGGGTCGAGGCGGGCCTTGAAGCCTGCCTTCCTTCGTCTGCATTTCGCTTTAGTATTTTGCTTTCCTTCTTTGCCAATTCATCACCAATGAAATATCTTCCAAACGTAGAATACTTTTTAAAGTTTACTAAAAATAGTAATTAGATTAGTGAGTGAATAGATATATAAATGTTTCTATCCAGGTGGCCTAATCCGCAGGCACCTGCGCTTCACGGACTTTGGCAAATATTACCCTGCGCCACGAGACTAAAGACGGTGCGAAAACGCGAATAACGCTTATAAATCCGACCGCCGAAAATGCTACTTAGATAATATGGCGAGCGACACCATAGAAAGCCTGAAATCCGCCGCCCTCAACGCGATGCCCGCGTTTGCGAGGGACGGGGCGAAAAAGTGCGGCGACCTGGTGAAAAAGGTAGGCGGCCTGCTTGGCAGATTCACAAGAGCAACGGGTGACAGCAATGCAAGGACAGCTGACGCACCGCTCGCCGAAGCGGCGAAAACGGCAGATGCGCGAGTTTTCGCGCCGACGGTGACGGCGGCCGCATCAAGTTCGAATACCGGGGCCACGATGTACCGTAATAGGATTGACCAGCTGATGTGCCAACACGAGATCCAGAAGTCCGCTGTCGCAGAAATGCGGCACGAGACCTGGCAGTGCGGCTTCCAGCGGACGGCAGTAGTGAGCTCGAGGAAGATTTACCTGATGGACCTTGCAAATGTCCCTTCGGAGATCGCAACAAAGAAACTTGAAAGCTGCCGCCACACGAAAGACGTATCCGGCGACGATGCCTCCGCTCACACCGCCGCAAAGCTGTACAAGAACAAGACGCAGCAGCTAATCGACCAGCACGCCGCCGCGTTCGCTAGCGCGGATGTCCAATTTCGCGCTAGGATAATTGACGTGTCCAGCGATCCGTGCGCGCTGGCCAGGATGGCCGCAAGGAAGAGCCACTGCGTGGACATTTCCGATTTGGCCAAAAATGCCCAGAACAGGAATGACCTCCTAAGAAGGCATCCAGAGTACGGATTCCACTATGCAGGCACCTCGGCGGCCGCGCCGCTTAAGGCGCGCGCATGAGGACATGGCATTGGATTTCGAAGATGAACCCAATTTATAAATGTTCTTGATCAATAATATACACTATTTACTATTCTGAGTTTTAGTGATGATTTAATGGCAAGGCTGCATACTAGAAAACACGGCAAGTCCAAATCGCGAAAGCCACTGGCAGACGCAGTGAAGATTGACGTTGACAAGTCAAAAGTGGAAGAGGCTATACTCAACTACTCGAAGCAGGGGATGAACAGCGCGCAGATCGGGCAGAGCGTAAAGACCGATCTCGGCGCGGGATACCTAAAGCCGGTGCTGGGAAAGAGGCTAAGCCAGTTCCTGATCGAGAAGGGAATCAAGAAGGAGCTTCCTGACGACATAATGTCACTGATGCAGAAGGCAGTGGGAATGAGAAAGCACCTCGCCGCGAACAAGAGGGACGTGTACGGCAGGATAAGGCTCATGCGGGTCGAGTCCAAGATATGGAGGCTCAGCAAGTACTACAGGAACACGGGGAGACTGCCGGTCGAATGGAAGTACAACCCAGAGCAAGCGGCACTTATGATAAAGAAGGCGTGAGAGGTTAGACGATGGCACTACAAAAGAATGTTGACAAATGGAAGACCAAGCAGTGGTTCGACGTTTACCCTCCAAAGGGCATATCGACGGACATAGTGGGAAGCATACCTTCCAATGACGAAAAGAACGTCCTGGGCAGGATCATAAAGCTGAACCTGTCGTGGGTGACCAACAACCCCAACCACTCGTTCATAACCGTGGGCTTCAAGGTGACGGACATAAGCGGAAACTCTGCCAACACGGACATAAACTACTTGGCCCAGCAGTACAGCTACCTTCACTCCTTCGTGAAGAGGCGCGGCGATGCCATATACACTTACGACAAGGTGAAGGACAAGGACGGAAAGGACGTTGTATTGAAGCTCCTCGTGACGACCAGGAGCAAGATAGCGAGAAGGGCCAAGACCGACCTCAGAAGGGCGGTAAGCGAGTTCATATCCGGCTACGTCCCTAAGATGTCCAAGGAAGAACTGCTGAAAGCCATAATCGCGAGCGCGTTCCAGCAGGAGGGCATAAAGAAGACCTCTCCGATAGCTCCTGTAACGAAGTTCGAGATAAAGAAGGTCGAGTTCTGATCGCACCGCGGTCAGGCTCGTTCTGTTTCTGTTTTATCGCCATTGGCTCCGAGGAGCCTCAGACCTTTTCCTTCAGAAATTCGGCGAGAACGATGGCGCTGTTGTGCTCGGTGTCCTTGGCCGAGTAAACCAATGTGACGTCGGAACTCCTCGTAAGCGATATGAGTTCATCGACCTTCCTGTTGCTCCGTATCTCTTCAAAATATTTCTCCTTGAAGCGCTGCCACTTCGCGGGTTCGTGCGAGAACCACTTCCGAAGTTCTGTGCTCGGCGCGACCTCCTTCATCCAGACGTCTATGCTCTGGGTGCTTTTCTTCACTCCCCTGGGCCATAGCCTTTCTACTAGGATCCGCTTGCCATCGGTGAGGTCCCGCTTGTCGTAGACCCGCTTGACGCCCATGAGCATGTGAACACTGATTTGAATATGCTCTAACAGTTTAAATAGGTTAGCTCATTTTTCGATGCGCTTGACGAGGCTGCCCCTAAGTTTCTCGGGGCAGAAAGAGTACTGCATTGTCGACATCCAGCGCCAGCCGAGATCGGTCATGAGAACGTCTCCGCCCGCGTACTCCACAAGGCCCTTCTCCTTCATCTCCTCGAATAGGCCTGTGAAGAGCTCCTCTGGGCCCCTCCCGAAACGCCTCCTGAACTCAGCAAGGCGCACGCGGCCATTGCAGATGTTGTGCATCAGGTACTTGCCCGCGAGCAGCTGCGGGCTCGGCATCCCGGACACGGAGTCGGGTGAGGTGAAAAGCCCGCCCGCTATGTTGGCCGCGTACGCCTTGGGATCTTTGGTTGCCTTGAACATGCGGCCGTTGACAAAGCTGTACGCGTCCGCGCCGATCCCGACGTGCTCGCACT
>CABMGC010000087.1 GCA_902385515.1 uncultured archaeon | reverse complement strand
GGCCGCCGTCACCGTGGGCACCCTCCAGGAAGACATCGGCGAGATATTCAAAAAGGAGGGCATGGACGGCCTCCGCGCGCTCCCGGGAATAGGGAAGACCATAGCTGAAAGGATAAAGGAGTACATCGAGACGGGCCGCATGGGCAAGTACGACGAGCTCAAGAAGAAGTATCCCGTGGACTTCATAAGCCTGACTAAGATACAGGGCATGGGCTCGAAGAAGGCGTACAAGCTGTACTCTGCGCTCGGCGTACGCAACGTGGAGGAGCTAAAGAAGGCCGTTGCGCAGCACAAGGTGCGCGGCCTTCCTGGCTTCGGGGCAAGGAGCGAGGGGGAGATCGGAAAGGGCATAGAGCGGCTAGAGGCGACGAAGGGAAGGATGCTTCTCGGCGTGGCGCTGCCGGAGGCCGAGGCGATAATTGAGAAGCTGCTGGGATCCGGCCTGGTGGACAGGGCGGTGGTCTGCGGGTCGACCAGGAGGATGCGTGAGACCGTCGGCGACCTGGACATACTGGTCTCGTCCGGCAAGGGCGGCAAGGTGATGGACTTCGTTACCTCCATGCAGGAGGTGGGCAGCACCGTCGTAAAGGGTCCCACCAAGACCACTGTCATGCTGAAGATCGGCCTGAGCTGCGACTTCAGGCTGGTCAGGGACGAGAGCTTCGGCGCGGCGGTGCAGTACTTCACCGGCAACAAGAGCCACAACGTGAAGCTCAGGCAGATCGCGATAAAGAAAGGCTACAAGCTCAGCGAGTACGGCCTGTTCGACAAGAAGAACAGGAACGTCGTCAGCGGGAAGGGCGAGGAGGCCATATACGAGAGGCTGGGGCTGGACTGCATGGAGCCCGAGATGCGCGAGGACCGCGGCGAGCTTGACCTCGCAAGGGAGCACAGGCTCCCCAGGCTCGTGCAGCTCGAGGACATTGCCGGGGACCTGCACGTGCACAGCAGCCACAGCGACGGCGCCGACACTTTTGAGGAGATGGCCGACGCCGCGATCAAGCTGAAGAGGCGATACATAGGCTTCACCGACCACACCAAGAGCGAGCACGTCGCGAACGGCATGGACGACAGGAAGTTCATGAAGTACTTCGCGGAAATAGACAAGCTGAACGGCAGGCTCGACGGGAGGATAACGCTTCTTAAGAGCGGGGAGGTGGACATCCTGAAAGGCGGCGCGCTCGACCTGAACGACAGCACTCTTGATTGCATGGACTACGTCCTCGCTAGCGTGCACACGAACCTGAACATGGGCAAGGACGAGATGACCGCAAGGGTCGTAAAGGCGATCCGCGGAGGAAGGATAAGCATGCTGGGCCATCCCACGGACAGGCTGATAGACCAGCGCGAGCAGATACCGCTCGACCTTGACAAGGTGTTCGAGGCGGCGGCCGACGAGGGCGTCGTCATGGAAATAAACTCGTTCCCCGACAGGCTCGACCTCAACGACGAGAACATAATGCGGGCCAAGGAGTACAAGCTGAAGTTCAGCATAAACACCGACGCGCACAGGACGTCGAACCTCCAGTTCACAAGGTACGGGATCGGCATGGCAAAGCGCGGCTGGCTCACGAAGGCCGACGTCATAAACACGATGAAGCTCAAGGACCTGATGAAGGTGCTGAAAAAATAGCCGATCTTGCTCGAGCCTCAAGTTGCTGCCCGAAACTGGGGGCCGCGAACCCGCGGCCCAGTTTTTCTCAGTACCAGCCTCTTGTCTTCATCGCCGCGGCGACCCTGCTTACCGCGACTATGTACGCTGCCATTCTCGGGCTTATCTTCTTGCCCTTGCCAGCGTACTGCTTCTGCGTGTCCGCGACGCTCTTGTACGACTTTGTCATTATCGTGTCGAGCTTCCCGTACACGTCGTCAGCGGTCCAGTAGTATCCGCTTATGTTCTGCGCCCACTCGAAGTAGGAGCCGATGACCCCTCCGGAGTTCACTAGGAAGTCCGGAAGGTCGACTATTCCCTTCTCGAAAAGTATCGCGTCGGCGTCAGGCGTTACTGGCCCGTTCGCAAGTTCGAGAACGAGCTTCGCCTTTATCCTGTCCGCGTTCGCGGCGGTGATCTGGTTCTCAAGCGCCGCGGGAATGAGGACGTCCACTCCCAGCTCAAGGAGCTTCTCGTTCGTTATCTTCTCCGCCCCGGGATATGCCTGGACCGTGCCCGCCTTCTTCTTTACCTCGACAAGCTTGTCGTAGTCGATCCCGCCCTCCACGTAAATTCCGCCCTGCGAGTCGCTGACCGCGACAACCTTCGATCTGAAGAGCCTCTTGCTCAGCCCGAAGGCGTACATGCCTGCGTTGCCGAATCCCTGGACCGCGATCTTTGCCTTCTTGACGTCCATCTTCATGTTTTTTACGGCCTCCCTCATCACGAACATGCCTCCCATGGCGGTCGAGTCACCCCTTCCCTCGGAGCCCCAGATCTCAAGCGGCTTTCCGGTTATCACGCCGAACTCGTTGTGGCCGACCATCTTGCTGTACTCGTCCATCATCCACGCCATTATCTGCGGGGTCGTGTATACGTCGGGAGCCGGCACGTCCTTGTCAGGGCCGATGAACCTTCCGATAGACCGTATGTAGCCCCTGGAGACGTTCTCGAGCTCGGTGTCGTTCATGCTCTTCGTGTCGCAGATTATGCCTCCCTTCGCCCCGCCGTAGGGTATGTTGGCCAGCGAGCACTTCCACGTCATCCATGCGCTCAGCGCCTTGACAGTGTCGATGTTCTCGGCAGGGTGGTACCTTATCCCTCCCTTGCACGGCCCGCGCGCGTCGTTGTACTGCACCCTAAAGCCGGTGAACGTCTTCGTGGTCCCGTCGCGCATCCTGGCGGGTATGTTGACCGTAAGGGTCCTCATGGGCTCCCTTAGCATCGCATGCGCCGCCTTGTCCAGGTTCATAATTTCCGCAGCGCTGTCGAGTTGCGCTTGGGATATCTTGAAAGGGTTCAACTCTTCCTTCATGTCATCATCTTAGTAGTTTCAGCAAGATAATCTTAAGAATCCTGATTATTCCGCCTTGAAGTTAGCTAGCCTGTCGCAGAGGGAGTCTATCTCGCGATCGATCTCGCTCCGCGTTCCCCCGCCCGTTATGGCCTTAACTATTGCGCCGTTGAGCCTTCCTCTGAGGATCTGGTTCTTTGTCTGGCTTATGCAGGCGGAGTACCTGCCGTTGAGGTACTTGCTCACGGCGACCTGTGCGACGCCGAGCTTGTCGGCGATCTCCTTCTGCCTGTACTGGTGATCCTTGTAGAGCACTTCCGCAACCGACGCCCTTATCGCCGGAAGTATGACCTTGGTTATGTTCTTGCAGGCGGGGTCCATGAGAAGAATTGGAAAAACAGATATTTATAGGCATGCAGCGACGTCAGAGCCGTTTGCGCCGACGGTCACAGTATTCCCAGGGCGTCCTTGAGCTTGCCCACGAGGTTGCCGTTCCTGGCGGTTTTCAGGCTCTCGAGCTTCTCCTCGGCCTCTGCCTCCTCCTTGCTCAGCTCGACCTTCTTAGGGGCAGGCATGGGCCTTTCCCTCTCCCTCCTTTGGACCTGCGCCTGGCCCTGGGCGGGGCGCGGCTCCGGCTTTCTGGCGAATGACGGAATCCTTATGCCAGCGGCAATCTTGGAGGCGCCGGACCTGCCCACTGCCTCGTTAAGGATGTCGCCCAAGGAATCCGAATCGGGGTTCCTTATGACTATCACGTTGGCCCCGTTCGAGTTGGCCATCTTTACGTCCTCCGCGGAATCGCAGACCGCGGCCTCGACGTCCTCCTGCTTGTTGAGTATCATCCCCGCGCCTATGGGATCCTTGGCTATCACTATGAGCTGGTCGTAGGTGCCGTTGTGAAGCTCCCCCTGGGCGGTGTAGGCTATGGCGTCGTTGGTCATCATAGATTCCTTCGCCACCACGTTGCCGTGCTGCTGGACAAGGTCTATGACTCTGTCGACCGCTCCCGGGACGTTACTGAGCACTAGCAGCTTCATTTGTTCACCGAATGGAAGGAATAGCGCTGAAAAAGTATAAGATATTAAGCTTTCTGAGGCATATTAGTAGAAAGAAAGTCAACTTAAGGTGTTCTATTGAGAGGAAGAGAGATTTCAGTAACCTGCGACTCCTGCGGAAGAAAAGTCCCAAGAAACAAGGCATGCACATTCGAGAAGCCGATAACCTTCTCGACAGACCTGCACACGGGCAACGACATAAGATTCAGGGAGTTCAGGAAGCAGTACTACTGCATAAGCTGCGCGAAGCACAGAGGAATATTCGAGAAGAAGAGAGAGATGGCTGCCAGAGGTAAGAAGTTCTATTAGCTGGTGTTTAGCTTGCCGGTCAACCCCGATGACTTGCTCATTTTCAAGTTAAGGGCACAGGCCAAGCCGAAAAATGAGGTCCCAGCCGCAGCGCAGGTTGCGCCCAAGCCCCAGGAAGCCGCCCCTGCTGCCGCAGCTCCTTCGCCAGTTCCAGAGCGGGCCGAACTGCGCGCACGTGCGGAGGAGATACACGCGGCCGAGACGAAGGAAAAGGGGCGCGCGAGAAACGTGACCGAACCTTCACCCAGGGGCAAGATTCCTCCTGAAGAGCTCTACGGCAAGGCGGACAAGCTCTATGGCTACGTCTATGAGGGAGAGGTGCCGGTTCTCATACCGCACGGCGAGAACGTGCTCAGGCGCTCCAACCTGTTCGCGTACATCGCAGGGCTTCTCTTCGCAATCGATGCCGTGGCGTTCGGATACTACATATACCCCCAGTCGGTCTTTGTTTTGAACTATTTCCTGAAGATAGGCGCGCAGGCCTTCCTCGTCTCGCTCAACTACAGCTACGGCCTGTCGATAGCTTACACCCTGGCCTCGGTCCTAGGACTGCTCGGAGGAATCCTCATGCTGCTAAAGCCGGACAAGGGGCACGGGCTGAGCGGCGTCACTGGTTCGATGCTTGTCCTGGCCACCACGTTCGAGTATCTCAACACTGGCAAGCCTTACCTGCTGGCGGTCACGGCGATGGCGTTCCTTGGGATAGGCGTGCTGACCTACGTCAGGATGAATTCGGTCGCGCACACCGCGGAAGTTGAGGAGAAGAGGCCGGAGGAAGTCCTGTGGCCAGGTATCGAGACGTTCTGATAAGAAAAACTCATACTGTTATCTTAATCAACAAGCTAAGTTCACAGTCTCCTTCATTTGGGCAGAGGAAAGCACGTTATTTCATTAGTCAAAATATCAAAATAAGTTTTTAAACCCCCAGACAGAAATGCCTATTTGTAAGGAGATAATTTGAACTTGAATATACTCAAATTCGGGAGCGAAAGCAGGGAAGCGATAGGCGCTGCATACTATAATGCACTGGGCTTCGACAAGCTTGTGGAGAGGGGAATACTCGTTGAGGCAGCAAGGATAGCATTGGACGAGAAGTCTATCCCGCTGCAAATGCAAGTCATACAAAAGGCACTCGAAAACCACCTGACTTTGCCATATGATCATGGCTTCACGCGCACGAGTTTCAACGGAACCAGAAACTACCTTACCAACGGCGAAGTACGCAACTTTCCTTCAGAGATGGCGTTTTGGAGGATCGTCACTAAGACAGAGTCTTCCGACGTTGCGAAGTTTGCAGTGAACAGCGCAATAAAGAACAAAGACTTTGCCATGTTGGGCGAGGCGGACTTCGATTGCACAGATGATTGGGAAGACCCTAAAAAGCACGCGAAACGCAAAGGCTCCCTCATTAGGAAGCTGGTCCGCGATACTTTCTCTAATTTCGACGATGCGAGCCTGAAGGAGGTCATGAAGACCCCAAGAAACTGGACATTCGATTGGCTTGGTGAAGCTTGCGACGATGCAACAAAGCAGAGGATTTGTGGCATACTAGTCGCAAATAACGACTGGGCCCGCCTCTCGTATATGACGATGGAGGAGTGTTACCCAGGCAGAGCAAACTGGCTTGAACTCATGAAGAAAACCTATGCTGCTACGACCGCTGAGAACGCCCAGACTTGCATCAATAAGCATCTTGAACAAGACAAGAAGGCGGGATTTTTCATGCATTACCCGAATCGCGACAAGGAGATGATGCCGTTCGGACTTTATGGTAGTGAAGAAGCTGCCTTGGTAGCTGTGAAGCACTTTGCTGGCAAGCCTGCAAAGCACGGCAATGCTTGTGTCTTGAACAGGAAAGATGAGCTGTTCAGCATAATGAACAGCCGTCAGGATTCGGCAGGCGAAGCGGCACGCAATGAACTGATGAGCAGAATCCAGCGCGATAACAAGAAAACGAGCGGAGAATAATCATCGTCCATTTTGTTGGAGCAATATACTGACGACAGTTCCGTCAAAAGATTCGACGAATCTCTCACTTGAACCTTATCGAGTCCAGGTCCATCGGTGCCCTTGCCTCGAGATGGAACTTCATCGCCATCGACCTTGCCAGGTCCTCGCACTTCTGCTCCTCCCCGTGCATCGTGAAGACCTTCTTGGGCATGGGCCTTAGGCTCTGCGTGAAGTTCATCAGCTCCCTTCGGTCGCTGTGGCCCGAGAATCCCTCCGCAGTCCTTATCTGCATGTTTATGTCAAGAGGCTCGAGCTTGCCGTTCTCTCCGG
>CABMGC010000086.1 GCA_902385515.1 uncultured archaeon | reverse complement strand
TCTTTCTTTCGCGCCGCGTTTTACGGTAGGGCTGAATATTTTCGTCGTGAGCTCCGCGATATCCTCTGGTGTTTTGGGAAGTTTGAACTCCTTGAAACTTCTATCGCGTTTCATCGAATGTACCGCCGCAAGGATCTGGCCTTCGGTAAACCTCCCGTGTCTGCTTTCGACTTCCGCTGTCTCCATTAAATATACCTGTGAATATGCGACCTCTCCGATTTTCCGCGCACGGCAGGCCGAAGCTCGATATAGACTCTGAAATTCCCGGTTCATAAACGTTGGCAATAAACTGTACTGATCGTGGATTTTCTTAAAGCCAATTGATATAAACTGGCGCGGACAACTCACCAGTGTGCGAGGCATGGTCGGTACTAATGCGGTGCGGCGAAAGAGGAGCGCCAATGAGGCGGCGTGGAACGCAGTCGCGCTGAGGCCCGAGTTTAGCGGAAGGCTAGAGTATGTCGAGCGCGGCGAGGGAGAAAAGCCGCAAGCTCCCTGCTGGTGCATAACCGGGCCCGCGCAGGTAACAAGGGCTGCGGAAGACATAATGAAAGACTACCAGTGGCATCATGGTGAGACGCTGGCATTCCCCGACAGCGGCGCGAACGCCGAAAACATAAGATGGCTCATGGGAAAGTATCCCCTGACCCCCGCTGACAAGCTTACCGAACTGACATGGACGGAAAGATTCAGGAAGCTGGAATTCAAGCGGGAAAGGCGCGGACAGCTGATGCGCCTTGAGGAGGTCGAGAGCACGGATGCGCGCTTCAGGGGAGAACTGTGGGGATACCAGAAGAAAGGGCTGGATTTCCTGAAGAAGACCTCCGGGGTCGCGCTCATCGCGGACGACAGGAGGCTTGGCAAAACCGTGCAGACGCTCGCCTACCTGGTGAACGACAGGAACACCTTTCCCTGCCTCATTGTTGCGGGACTTTCGCAGGTTGAAAACTGGAACAGGGAAATAGGGCGGTTCATAGAGAAAGACAGAGGCGTTCCATTCACTGTCAAAATAATAAACTGCGGAAAGCCTGGCGACCTGAAGGAGGTGAGCGATGCGGGCACCGTGAAACGGCCGGAAATTTACGTAATCAATTACGATCTTCTTGCTAAGAGAAAGGAAGACCTGCGCCGCGTCGGCCTGAAGACAATAGTCGCTGACGAAATCCATAACGTGCGCGGCGAAACCTCGCAGCGGAACAAGGCGCTCAAGGAGCTGGGCCAATCGCCTTCAGTGGCCCACAGGATCGGGCTGAGCGGGACGCCGTTCTATAAGGGGAACTTGGATGAGCTCTGGAACATATTGGCCTTTGTCAGTCCGGAATTCCTAAAGGACATCGAGCACACCAAGGAGTACTACAAGAACAACGGCAACGACGAGAGGCGCTATCTGTTCGATGAACTTTCAAGGAGCGTGATGTTGCGCAGGACAAAGGAGGAAGTCTGGAAGGACATGCCGGCGAAGGTCGTGCGGCAGCAGCGAATAAGGATAGACCGCAATTACTACGACCGCGAAATGTCACTGCGCCTTGAAACGCTAAGAAAGAGGCTTGAGAACGCCAAGAACGGCGCGGCGGATGAAGACGCAACTGACCTGGATGAATGCGGTGATGAAGAGTGCGCCAGCAGGGACGAGCGCGCGGCGACCAGGGCGTTCACCGCGTTCGCAAACGGAGAGAGACTCGTGACAGGCCTGGCGAAGGTCGACTTTGCGGCGGAGTTCGTAAGATGTCTTATGGCCGAAGGCGAAGCGATCGTAGTTTACTGCCACCACAGGAAGGTGCACGGCCTGCTCTGCGAGAAGCTTGGCGAGTACAAACCGGCAGTCATAATCGGAGGCCAGAGCGACGAGCAGAGGCAGAAAGCGATAGACGGACTTTCAAAAGGAGCCACGAAATTGATGATAGCAAGCATACGCGCTGGGGGCGAGGGCATCGACCTCAGCGCCGCCAACCAGATGGTCATGGTAGAGTTTGACTGGAGTCCCGCAAGGCACTGGCAGGCAGAGGACAGGCTAATACACCACGACAAGCGCGAGCCTACGTTCATCCATTACCTCGAAGGCGAAGGCACGTATGACGAACGCATATCAAACATAATTGCAGGAAAAAGCAGGGACATACGCGGGCTGCTCAGGGATCCACGGGAGGCCATTGGAATTGCGGACAGGGCAAGGGACATAGAAACGATGGTGGAACGGCAGCTGGCTGCGGCATCCGATAACAAAGCACTTGGGAAGTGACCTAGAAAAAGAAAAATCGAAAGCTGCGGGGGATGAGATTTGAACTCACGCACTCACTAGGAGAACAGGCCCTGAACCTGTCGCATTTGACCAAGCTCTGCCACCCCCGCACGGAGGCAGTATAAGTTGTGTCTCAATAAATATAATAAGAATGCGGACCGCCTGCCTTCCATGCTCGCTTTTTTATAAATTGGCCTGCAGATATGTATTGGAAAGGGGATGCTTACATGAAGACACGGGAAAAATTCGGCAGCGATCTCGTAAACAACCTGCTGAGGAAAGACGCGGCGGAGGTTGCCTGCGAGGCGGACCTCCGCAATCTCGACGCGCAAGTCGGGTCCGCGTGCCTGAACGGCCTTCTGATGCAGAGAATATACAACAAGGACGGCTCGACAGGAGCATGGATATCTGAAAAGACCAACCCTGCGCACATAGCCGCCAACATAGCCACGGATCCTACGACGATCATACGCGGCAGGCATACGGAGATAGAAAGCGACGTCACCATAGGCAAGAACACTACGATAAAGAACACAAGGATAGGCCACGAGGCAGCCATAGGCAACGAGACTGTGCTCGAATGCTCGTCTATCGGAAAGCGCGCGAAGATCGGCGACCACGTCTTCATCTCGAACACGCACATACACAAGGACGTCACAATCTGCGACAACGTAGTGATGATCTCCTCGGCCATAGGCCAGGACATCAGGATCCCCGCAGGCGCGGAAATAAAGAATGAGACTATAAAACGCAGAGGGTAAATATGGAGGCTACAATAAAAGACCCGGAACTTTTCACGCGCATCTTCAGGCGGCCTGGGGCAATAGAAGTCAAGAGCGAGGAGGAACTGCTCTCGCTCAAGGGATGCGACCGAGCCATGCTCAGCGGCGAGTATCTGGAAAGGAGGACCAACCCCGACCGAACGGTCGGAGGGTGGGTGTCTGAAAACACTTTCGTAGACAAGCACGTGCAGATGGACGCGAAGTCGGCGGCCTATGGGAAGTCACACATCCACAGTTTCGTGAGCATCGGAAAGGGAGTCATCGTCAAGGATTCGATATTGTGCAGCTACATGACTGTTGAGAAATATTCGGTGATAAGGAATTCGACCGTCTGGGGCCACATGCGCGTCGGGCCTTATGCCAC
>CABMGC010000085.1 GCA_902385515.1 uncultured archaeon | reverse complement strand
CTACTATGCTTCTCGCACAATGGCGGAAGCGGGTGAGAATGTGGTCCTTTAGTGATCTCCTTATCCCTATCTCTCCTACCTCTCTTTCCCCGTCCTTTTGTCGAGCAGGGCTTGACAGCTCTCGACGAGTTATTACTGTTTGAACCCTAAAAGGAAGTCGAGTTATGGCCTGCTGCAAAGTTCGTTCCAACCTCGTCAAGCGCCAAGCCCGCAGAGTCAAGAAGCTCGAGTCGGAGCTTGTGTCTGCTGTAGCAGATGGTAATGAATACTGGGTAAAAGAGATACATAACGAACTTCACGCCGCGCGCAGTCTCGCGCGGCTCGTACACAAGCACACGTAAACCAAAACACACAAGGAGATACATATGAACATCCAGGGCAACACTCCGATCATCGTTCAGGGTAAGCTCACGCGCGTCAACGGGCGGGAGTTCAACCGCGCACTCAAAGCCGCGGAGGCCGCTGGCGTCGAGCTGGTGGTCTTCTACGGGATGGAGCAGGACGCGAAGCTCATTCCCTCGAAGGGTTTGGGGTGGGGAAACGTCTCCGAGTTCATCCGCCAGGGTAAGAAGGTCGTCGCCAAGCTCGAGCAGCCGAAGGCGAAAAAGTAGGATGGCTCGCCCGCTATCGGGAATCTCCCGACTGGTTGACATCGTAGGCAACAATAAGGAAGACATCCTCGAGTACGTGAAGGTGCGTCGTTCCGACGTGTACGACAAACTCGCACCTCTACTCGATCGTGATGATCTCTTTTTCATCGCGGCTCTCGCATACGCCGCTGGACGTACATCGGTCGTCGCGGAGCTGGAAGGAAAGACCATCAAGGAAGTGGAGGAAAGCAGGTGAGCCGCGACCTTACCGCCTACTTAGCAGGTGCGTTTTGGAATGGGAGCCATCACTAGGCCACCTAATCGCCTCGTGTAGGGCTTTTGCCTACCTCAAGCCACTTGTGGTCAATGGGGCGCTAAAACGATCGATGAAAAACACCGGGAAAAACCCACATCTGCCACAAGGCAGGGGAAAGTAAGACAATGAAGGGTTACAGATTCGAGTTTCATACTGGTACGGTCATCGGCGACGTTTGGCGCTCTTATTACCGCGGCACCTACTTGGGGGTATATATCTCCTTTGAGCAGGCGCGTCACTACGCAGCGGGACGTGTAGCAGAGTTGGGGCTCAAGTAGGAATACCTGCTACACCCTATCGAGCCGGGCGAGAAGAAGTTGAGCGAGTCCGAGATCGAGCAGCGACTCATCGCACAACGTAAACATATGCTCGAAGTCATCGGAAGGATCCATCCGGATCTGATGAAGGACATAAAGGAGTAAAAGCACAATGGCTGATAAGAATTACGTCGTAGCGATTCTCTTCACAATCCCGGCAGATTCATACGAAGACGCACTCGACCAAGCCGAGAGTATTATTGCCGAGGACGTTGGAGTGGATGCGGGTATCGGCGTGTGCGTTGCAACGGATTACGAGCACGATAACACCGGACAGCGGGTGCTTTACCTGCATCCGGAAAATGAGCCGGTCAAGGAGTAAGGCGCAATACCACCTGTCTCCGAGCAGAAACGCTCGGGGGCAGACGTATGCATCTAACTCACATTCAACACACAACGCCATCACCCGAGGAGAAGAAGGACATGGCATACTACAAGCGACCGTACAGCAACGGGAACAGCAGCGCACCGAAGCGCGGCAACCCGAATTGGAATCCGAACTACAAGAAGTCTACTGTCGTACCCGGCAGTATGTATCGCCCGGTGAGCACACCATCTGCTGAACAACAAGCGATCTTCGATGCTGTTGTGGATGGGACCGGCTCTTACATTGTGGACAGCTATGCTGGGTGTGGCAAGACCACGGCTTGTGTAGAGAGTATGCACCGTGTTGTGCGTAAGTCTCCGCGTACGTCGCAGGGATACCTTATCTTCGCGAAAAGAAACGCGGAGGAGGCCATCGGGAAAGCTCCTGCAAGCGCCACGATCAAAACCGCCCACGCATTCGGCCTTCAGGCGCTTGGCGCAGTGCACGGCAAGATTCAGGTAGACAAGCAGAAGACAGACAGGATAGCTACCGCGTTGGTAGGTCCCGATGAAGAACGCGCAGAGTTGCGGTTCATGTTGGGAAAGGTAATCGATCTTTCGAAAGACTACCTCGCTACCACTCCGGAGGAAGTTATCGCAATCACGGAAAAGCACGGCTTCGAGACCTGCGATCTCTCCGAATCAGAGTTTGCGGATAAGGTACTCGAAGGGATGCGCGTATCCAAACAACAGCCGAATGTCGTGAGTTTCTCCGACATGATCTGGCTTCCGTTGGTTCTCGGTATCCATATCCCGACATTCGATATCTTGTATGCAGATGAGATTCAGGACTTGAATCTTTCTCGTATTGAGATCGTCATGCGCGCACTTGGTAAGAGCGGGCGCTTGATTGGAGTCGGAGACGAAAAACAAAGCATCTTTGGCTTTAGCGGTGCAGACAGACATGCACTTGCAAAGGTGAAAGAGCGAAGTGGAGCTGCGACTCTTTCACTGCATCGCACATATCGCTGCGGACGTGCTATCGTCGAGTACGCCAAGCAGTGGGTGCCCGACTATGAAGCTGCTGCAACTAACCCGGAGGGCGAGGTGCGGGATGTAAGTATGCAGGAGATGATGGCGGAGGATGGGGTCCAGCCAGGCGACTTCATCTTGAGTAGGACAAACAATCCTACGGTGAAGGTTGCTATGGCACTACTCAAGCAGGGTAGGCGCTGTAATATCCAGGGGCGGGATATCGGACAGGGACTTCTTTTTATGTTGCGACGTTCAAAGGCCGCAAGTGTCGCGGGCTTTCAAAGCTGGCTCGATGAGTGGGCCTCCGCCGAGATTGAGCGCTTGAGCGCGAAGAAGAAGAGCTACGAGCACGTTGAAGATAAACGTGCGTGTCTGGAGTCATTCTGCGAGGGGCAACGAGACCTCTCGCAGGTAAAGGCCAGAATCGAAGACATGTTTGACGATAAGGACGATGATACGACACGTGTGATTCTTTCGTCAATTCATAAGGCCAAAGGATTGGAGCGCGACCGCGTTTATCTTTTGGAGTCTTCCTTTACCTGTCGTCCGAAGACGGAGGAGGAAGTTGAGCAGGAGGCCAATGTAAGATACGTGGGCTGTACTCGTGGGAAAAACAGCCTACTGTTGGTTGGATAAAAGTCGATAAGCTCTGCTTGTATCCGATGTACGGGTATGAGCAGAGCTATCTCTTTTCCAAAGACATGCACTACATGCAACGAACCTAAACCGGAATCAGACTTCTATCGCCGCAAGGATGGTAAGTGCAAGAAGTGCCAAAACGTATACCGTAATAAGTTTCATAGGAAGGTGTACGCGCCTTTACAAGGCGGTAAAAAGAAGTGCGCCACTTGCGAAGTAATCAAAGATATAACCGAGTTCTACATATCGCGTAAGATGCCTGGATGTAGGCAGAACGCATGTAAGTCTTGCAATGATGCTCGAAGGGATCGTGAGCGGGTGGCGAAGAAGATTACCGCCCCTATGTATAAACCATCGCGTAAGCCAGAACGCTACACCAGAGCGCAATTCATTACAATACCGTGCGCTGTATGCGATAAGCCGTTCGAGCCTACAAGCTCTGTCGTGAAACGATGTGGTAAGGCATGTACTTTACTTGTAAATCGTTTCTACACAAGAGGTATAAGAAACCTTGATTATGATACTGGAGATGTCGCTGTATCAAACGCCACACAATTAGCGCGAATCTGGCTGCGTAGCACACATTGTATTTATTGCGGAGACCCCTTCGTAGAATCAGGAGGATGACTTGGCGTCGTGTCTCCTGTATGCGCGCCAGCTCCGATGGATGGGCGTGTCGTGCATTGTGGACGCACGTGGCTGCAAGATGAAGCGGTCGCTGTCCGATGCCAACGCTAACTTCGCCTACTACGCTGTCATCATCGGCAGCAATGAGCGAGCTGTGGGTGCGGTCGTGCTTCGCGACCTCGACGAGCACTCGCAAGAGACGCTTGGCTGCGACGAGGCAGTTATGCGTATTGTGAAGAACTGTAAGAGGACAAGATGAAAACGTGTGTATGCACGTGTGGCAGTGAGCCCCTCATCGATGTCGTTAGCGCGACAAAAGATACCGCTATGGCCCAAGCAATCAGGATGTACGACTGCGACACTCAGCTCTTCGTACGCCACCGTGCAACGCCAATAAAGATAGCGTTCTTTATGAAGCTTATGGAACTCACATCACCACAAGGAAGTCAATGATCTTTCACTTCAAGAAAACTCACG
>CABMGC010000084.1 GCA_902385515.1 uncultured archaeon | reverse complement strand
GGATCAGGAAATCGACGACGATTTCGATGTCCTTCGCCGAGTAGGGCATGACGATCCGGGTGGCGAGCACTGTGCATCTCCTGCCGTGCGCCTCGAAGAAGCGCCTCGCGGCGTCCACGGTCTTCTTTTCGTCCTTCGTCTTGCAGAACGCATAGTAGTGGACCACGCACCTGTCCTTGGCCACGGTCAGGACTTCATTTAGGAACCGCGCGGCGTCCTTGGGCAGCGGCATCACTATCCTGTCCGCAAAGCCCGCATACCTCTGCGCGAGTTTTTTGACGTCGCCCTGGACGGGAGTCACGTTGGCGACCTTGTTGAGCATAACGTTCTCGAGCGCGTATGCGTGCGCGGCTTTGTTGAGCTCCATGCCAACCACGTTGCAGTTCCTGTGCGCCTTGCCGATCTCTATCGCGAACGGCCCGACCCCGGAGAACATCACCATTACGTTTTCCCCGTCTTTTACGAGCGCATTTATGCGCTTGCGCTCAAAGGCCAGCCGGGTCGAGAAGAACGACGTCCTCACGTCAAAGACGAAGACGCAGTCGTTCTCCTTGTACCTTACTATGAAGTTCTTCTTGCCCGCAACGTAAAAAAACTTACGCGTGCGGTACCTGCCCGAAACCGCCCCGCCCTTCCTGAGCACGGTCCTTATGTTCCGATTGGCCTTCATCAAAGCCGCGGCGATCTTCTTCGCCCTGGACGGCGGCGCGTCTATGACCGCCATGTCGCCCATGAGGTCGTAGCCCTTCGCTATGTCTTCGGGCTGGTCCTTCCACACCTCGCCGAGTATGTCGGCGTAGCTCTTCTCCGCGCGCTGGGGCTCAAAGGCGCGCCTTACCACGGTGGCGCCGAGCGGCCTGAGCCCTGCTGTCGGCGGCGTCCCCGAACCTTCGGGCAAAGGAAAGTATATATAGGAGTTGCCCTTGAATATCTTATATTTCTTATTAAACTTTCCGCTCTCTGTCAGCAGTTTTCTCAGCTTTTCGGCGTTTTCCTTTTTGACTTTTATTCCGAGCATGACAACCACGTGGCGTTTGCATAAAGTTTATAATTATAAGAACTAAATGAATTAAATATAAAATAAGGGATTAGTGTGTATTTCATAGTCCGTGTCACATCAAGCCAGGAAAGGATCACGACCGACATCCTGCAGAACAAGATCGAGAAATCGAACCTGCCCGTCTATTCGATAATAATAGCGCAGGGCATGCGGGGCTACCTCATAATAGAGGCGGAGAACGAGAACGTCGCAAGGGAGCTGATACTTGACGAGCCCCACGTGAAGGGCATACTGAACAAGCCGCTGAGCGAAGAAGAGCTCAACAAGATGCTGGAGACGAAGAAGGTCGCCCAGGACATCAGTGTCAATGACATAGTCGAGTTCATGAGCGGTCCTTTCAAGGGCTACAAGGCCAAGGTCAAGAAGGTGGACACGACAAAGGAGGAAATCACCGTGGAGCTAATGGACGTCGCGGTGCCGATACCGGTTACTACTAAAGCAAATATAGCAAGAATAGTGCAAAAGGCAGAAAAGGTGTAGACATGGGAGAAGCAACAATAAATGGACTAATTGAAGGAGGAAAGGCCACTGCAGGCCCGCCTCTCGGACCCGCTCTTGGGCCCTTGGGCGTCAACACAGCAAAGATAATCGCGGAGCTCAACGCTCAGACTAGCGCTTACGCAGGCATAAAGGTGCCGATCAAGATAATCGTGGACACCGCAACGAAGAGCTACAAGATAGAGATCGGGTCCCCGCCCACGAGCGCACTTGTTTGCAAGGAACTTGGCATACAGAAGGGCGCCAAGGGCAAGGAGGAGGTCGCGGGCAACATGACGCTCGAGCAGGTAAGGAACGTGGCCAATGCGGCGGACAAGAAGCTCTACGGCAACACGCTGTCAGCGAAGATGGCCCAGGTGATCGGGACGTGCGAAAGCATGAACGTGACCGTGGAAGGCACCAACGCCAAGGAGTTCATGAAGAAAGTCAAGAGCGGAGAAGTCAAGCTCGCGTGAACCGGCCATGTGGATCAACGACAGGCTGTACGGTCGGTCGGAGGTTAAGGACGAGGTTCTCGTGGAGCTCATGCGCTCGGGGCCAATGCAGCGGCTCAAGTGGGTCACGCAGACGGGCATCCCAGTCAAGGTGGCGCATCACCGGACATATTCCAGGTACGAGCATAGCGTCGGGGTGATGCTCCTTCTTAGGAAGTTCGGCGCGAGCCAGGAGGAGCAGATAGCCGGACTTCTCCACGACGTCTCGCATACGGCGTTCTCCCACGTCATAGACTGGGTTATGGGAAACCCAAAGGAGGAGAACTACCAGGACAGCGTGCTCGCCGAGCACATAGGACGCGACCCTATAAAGGGCATACTCAAGAGGCATGGTTTCGACGTCAAGACCGTAAGCGAACTTGAGCACAACGGCAAGTACAGGCTTCTTGAGCGCGACCTGCCGGACCTCTGCGCGGACAGGCTCGACTACGCGATGAGGGACACGACGTACTGGCTCAACGCCGATGTCAAGCCGTGCCTTAACGGTCTCGTAGTGCGCGACAACGAATTCATGTTCGATTCTGTCACGGCGGCAAGGAAGTTCGGCAACTATTACATGAAATGCCAGAAGGGATACTGGGGAAGCCCGGAGTGGAAGGTGAGGTACCACCTGCTGAGCAACGCCCTGAAGATCGCCATGGACAAGAAGATAATCGGAATGGACGACCTGTACAGGAAAGAGCAGGAGATAATAAAAAAAGTCAGGGTGGAGGGCGACAATGAGGAGATCAGGCTCATGAACCTGGCCCTGGGCAACGTCAAATACATGGTCTGCGAGGACGGCGACATAGTGCTCACGAAGAAGAAGAGGTACATCGACCCCAAGTTCATAGACAGGTCCGGCAAGGTCATGCGGCTGAGCCAGGTCGACGCCAAGTTCAAGGAGCTGATAAGAAGTGAGAGATCGGCAAGAAAGGAGGATAGGGCAAGGATCATCTCGCGATGAGGGCATGAAGAAACTGCAGCTCGTCGAACTCTATGATACGCTAAAGGGCAGGTACGGCTTTCTTGACTGGTGGCCTGGCGAGACGCGACTCGAGATCTTCATAGGGGCGATCCTGACGCAGAACACCTCGTGGAGCAACGTCGAGAAGGCGATCGCGAACCTCAAGGCGGCGGGCGCGCTCGACCTGCACAGGCTCGCGCACATGCGAAGAGGAAAACTGGAGGCGCTCATAAGGCCCAGCGGATTCTATAGGCAGAAGGCGGAGCGGCTCGCATCCATACTACGCCACATCGAGGACGACTACGGAAGCCTTGAGACATTTCTTGACATGGACGGGCAGGCATTGAGAAGCAGGCTGCTCGAAATGAAAGGCATAGGCAGCGAGACTGCGGATTCGATAGTCTTGTACGCGGCCGACAAGCCGTCGTTCGTCATCGATGCCTACACGAAAAGAATAATGCACAGGGTCTACGGAACGCGGGAAGACATTGCATACGGGGACCTGCAAAACCTCATCGTGCAGCGCATTCCCAAGAAAGTCAGACTGTACAAGGACTTCCACGCCCAGTTCGTCGAGCATGCCAAGCTCCACTGCAGGAAGGCCCCTTCCTGCAAGGGCTGCCCGGTCCGCACGTTTTGCGGATACAATGGCTAATATCGTCCAACGTCGAAGTTCAGACAACTTTTATATAGTTCGGTTGCACCTAATGACTGGTTCACATGAACTTCAAAGAGTACATAGAGCTTCACAGGAAAGAGGTATACTCCAAGATTTGCGATTACGTGCAGGTGAAAGAGCCTGCTGAGCATTATGGCATAATGCGCGACTACATCGACAGGCAGGGCAGCTACCGAAGGCCGGGGCTCATACTGCTTTGCGGCCAGCTGTTCGGGGCAAGCATAGAAGACCTGCTGCTGCCTGCCGCGGCGGAGCAGCTGTCCGAGGACTGGATACTCATGCAGGACGACGTCGAGGACGATTCCGACCTGAGGCGGGGCAAGCCCGCGGCCCAGAAGCTTTACGGATGGATACATACCATCAACGCCACGAACATCGGCCAGATGGCGATGTGGCAGATGCTCAAGGACTATATGGAAAAGAAGCCAGGCATCGGCGGGAAGGTCTACGACAAGTTCTACGACATGATCGCCTACACCATAGACGGCCAGTTCATAGAGAACAAGTTCATACACGACACCAAGGACATCAGCAAGGCGTCCGAGGAGCTCTACTTCAGGATCCTGGACAGCAAGACGTGCTACTACACGGTCTACGGCCCGATGCAGATAGGCGCAATGGTAGCAGGGCAAGACGCAAGGACGCTGGACGCGCTCAGGGAGATAGGCAAGCCGGCAGGCATAGCCTTCCAGATCGCGGACGACATCCTTGACATGACCGCGGACGAAAAGGTCTTCGGCAAGAAGAACTTCGGAGACCTCTACGAGGGGAAGCTTACGCTCATCATGCTGCACGCCTATGGAAAGGCGACGCAGGACGAGAAGTCTAGGATCGATTCCATCTACAAGAAAAAAAGGCAGGACAAGACGGATGAGGACATCGGCTTCCTAAGGGAGGTCATCGCGAAGTACGACGGCATAGGCTACGCGAAGGAGACCGCCAAGCGCTACGGCCAGATGGCCGCGGAGGCGATGCAAAGGCACAGCGAAGAGCTGCCCAACAACGAGTACAAGCAGCTGATGATGTCGGCAATTGAGGAGCTGTACGTAAGGAACAAGTAAGTGAGCTGATCACATGGACATGGAAGAATATCTCGAGAAGCGCGCTAAGAAGATAAACGAGACAATCAAGGAGTACCTCAACGACACTAACTCCCAGAGGTACCTCGGCAAGCTTCTAGGCAGGAGCGGCTACGAGTACGACTCGGAGGCCATAACTAAGGGCATAATCGATCCTGCGAACTACCTGCTGGACCTTGGAGGAAAGAGATGGAGGCCCATACTTATGCTGGAGGTGCTCGAGGCCTTCGGGAAGAACCCCGATGATTATGCGGAGTTCTCGATCATACCTGAAATCGTCCACAACGGCACGCTCATACACGACGACATAGAGGACAACTCCAACACCAGGAGGGGCGCACCCGCGATACACGTCAAGTACGGAATAGACGTGGCGCTGAACCTCGGGGACTTCATGTTCTATTTCCCGATGGTCGCGGTCCTTGACAGCAAGAAGCTCTCGCAGGAGACGAAGATGAAGATGCTCACCATCTACCAGAAGGACATGCTTAAGATATCAGTCGGCCAGGCGATAGACATAGCATGGCACAGGAACCTCGTAGACCCTATGAGCGTCAACGAGGGCAAGTACATGCAGATGGTGGACGCGAAGACAGGGGTCCTGTCCAGCATGGCCGCGGAGCTCGGAGGAGCGATAGGCGGGGCTGACGACAAGACTATCGCGGCGCTGGGCAAGTTCGGCTCGTCGATCGGCATAGCGTTCCAGCTGGAGGACGACCTCCTCAACATAACAAAGAGCAGGCTCGCGGAGAAGAAGGGAGGGGTCGGGGACGACATACAGGAAGGCAAGGTGACGATGCT
This sequence comes from uncultured archaeon, assembly GCA_902385515.1. Lineage (GTDB taxonomy): Archaea > Micrarchaeota > Micrarchaeia > Micrarchaeales > CABMGC01 > CABMGC01. The sequence continues at coordinate 4,588 of CABMGC010000084.1, read as the reverse complement.
GGTAATTTACACGCTGGAGCACTCGGCCGAGGCGGACAGGAAGCGGCTCATACAGATACTCAAGTCCCACACGGACAACAAGGAAGAGATTGCAGAGGCGATCGCCATAATCGACAAGTACGGCGCGAAGGACTACACAAAGGCGCTCGCACAGAGGCTGGTGTCGGACGCGTGGAAGGCGCTGGACCAGCTGCTTCCCGATTCCGAGGCGAAGAAGAGGATAAAGGCAATTTCAGAGTTCCTTGTCGGAAGGACGATATGATAAGCCACCAAAGGCTACTTTAATTTGCGGCTACCTGCTCGGAAGGCGGGCCCGAAGTCATTCCCTGTAAAGGAGAGCTCCCAGGTACCGAAAGAAATAGATATCTTTAGCCACCTAAATAAGGGTGCGACTCGAAGCCACTTTTCATCGACTTTGCGAGCATGATAAAATGCAATTCCAGTTAGTGACCCAATACAAGATATCCGCAGGACAGAAGGAGGCCGTAGACGAGCTCGTTTCGAACTTCCAGACGAAGGACAAGCAGACCCTGCTCGGCATCACGGGCAGCGGCAAGACCTTCGTCATGGCGAACCTTATCAGCAGGCTGCAGAAGCCGACCCTGATAATCGCGCACAACAAGACCCTGGCCGCGCAGCTCTACACCGAGCTCAAGGAGCTCTTCCCGAACAATCGGGTCGAGTACTTCATATCCTTCTACGACTACTACCAGCCGGAGTCCTACATACCGACGACGGACACGTACATCGAGAAGGACTCGGCGATAAACGACCAGATAGAGAAGCTCAGGATGCACGCGGTCTCGAGCGTGGTCAGCAGGAACGACACGATAGTCGTGGCCAGCATAAGCTGCATCTACGGCCTGGGAAACCCGGAATTCTTCAGGAGCATGGCGATAGACCTCGCAGTAGGCAAGGCCATGACCAGGACCGGGCTGCTGCGCGCCCTGATAGACACCCAGTACCAGCGCAACGACAAGGCGCTCGAGCCCGGAAGGTTCAGGGTGCGCGGGGACACCGTGGACATCGTGCCCGTCTACGAGGACGACATCATAAGGGTCGAGTTCGAGGAAGGAAAGATCTGCAGGATAAGCGAAGTGGACCTGCTCACGGGGGACGTGAAGGTAAGGATAGATAGGGCCACGCTCTATCCGGCCAGGCAGTACGTGGTCCCCGAGTCGGTCCAGGAGAAGGCCCTTTTGCACATAAGGCAGGAGCTTGAGGAAAGGCTGCCCGAACTCCCCCCTCTGGAGGCCCAGAGGCTTAGGCAGAGGACGACGTACGACATCGAGATGATAAAGGAGGTAGGCTACTGCTCGGGGATCGAGAACTACAGCAGGCACTTCGACGGCCGCATGAAGGGCCAGCCGCCGTTCGTACTCATAGACTACTTCCCGAAGGACTACCTCATGATAATCGACGAGAGCCACCAGACGGTGCCGCAGGCGAGGGCGATGTTCAACGGCGACTACGCCAGGAAGAAGAACCTCGTCGACTACGGGTTCAGGCTTCCCTGCGCCTTCGACAACAGGCCGCTCAAATTCGAGGAGTTCGAGGCCAAGATGGGCCAGGCGCTCTTCGTCTCGGCCACGCCCGCTGAGTACGAGCTCAAGTTGAGCGGGAAGCCCGTCGAGCTCATAACCAGGCCCACTGGCCTGCTTGACCCGATCGTGGAGCTGCATCCCATAGAGGGCCAGATGAAGCACCTAATGGACGAAGCGAGGAAGACGATAAAGAATGGCGACCGCGTGCTCATCACCACCATAACGAAGAGGATGGCCGAGGACCTGACAGACTATCTGGTGAAGGAGGGCCTGCGCGCAAGGTACCTCCACTCGGACATAGACAGCATGGATCGGATCGAGCTGGTAAGGCAGCTAAGGGCTGGCGAGTTCGACATTCTGGTCGGGATAAACCTTCTTAGGGAAGGCCTTGACATCCCCGAGGTCGCGACGATATTCATACTCGACGCGGACAAGGAGGGCTTCCTTCGGGACGAGAGGAGCCTGATTCAGACGACGGGCAGGGCCGCAAGGAACGTCAACGGCAGGGTCATCCTCTACGCGGACGTAGAAACCCGCTCGATAAAAAGCGCAATGGCCATAACGGCGCGAAGGCGCGAGCTGCAGATAATGTACAACAAGCTCCACGGGATCACGCCCACGACCATAGTGAAGAGCATCGCGGAAAAGAAGAGGGAGATCAAAGGCACGAAGCATCTTTCAGAGCAGGAGATAAGGAACCAGATAATCGAGTCCGACGCGAAGATGAAGGAGTGCGCGGAGAACTTGGATTTCGAGAAGGCGATCCAGCTTCGGGACAGGATCGAGGAGCTCGAGAAGGCGATCTCGAAAAAGGAAGCGAAGAAGTAGAATGAATGGCAAAACAAAGGGGAATAACATGAGAGATAGCATTTTAGTCAAGGGAGCAAGACAGCACAATTTGAAGAACATAGACGTGGAGCTTCCGCGCAACAAGCTGATTGTGATGACGGGGATTTCTGGGTCGGGGAAGTCGACGCTCGCGTTCGACACCATCTACGCCGAAGGGCAGAGGAGGTACGTCGAGAGCCTGTCCGCGTACGCAAGGCAGTTCCTCGGGATCATGGACAAGCCGGACGTTGACTCTATAGACGGGCTGTCGCCAGCGATCTCGATCGAACAGAAGAGCACGAGCAAGAACCCGCGCTCGACAGTTGGCACAGTCACCGAAATATACGACTACCTGAGGCTGCTCTACGCAAGGATAGGCATCCACCACTGCCCGAAGTGCGGAAGCCCCATCCACCCGCAGAGCGCGGAGAACATAACGAGCCTGGTAATGGCCGAGAGCGGAAAGACCTTGTCTCTGCTCGCTCCGGTAATCAACGGAGTCAAGGGAACGCACGAGCAGGTGGTCGACGACCTGATAAAGCAGGGATTCACCAAGATTCGGGTCGACCAGAAGATATACGAGTCGGGCTCGGTCAAGCGCGAGGCGAAGATGGGCCGCTACGACAAGCACTGGATAGAGGCGGTGGTCGACAGCCTGAAGATTGACGAGGAGGACAGGACAAGGGTCTCGGAGGCGGTGGAGGTCGCGCTGCAGGTCGGCAAGGGGACGATGATTGTCATCGAATCCAGGAAGGCCAAGACCACGAAGAAGGAGCTCGAGCGCTTCGAGGGCGAGACGAAGTACAGCACGTTCGGGGCATGCCCGAACCACCCGGAGGTGGTGTTCGAGAACCTCGAGCCGAGGATGTTCTCCTTCAACTCGCCGTTCGGCGCCTGCCCCACTTGCCACGGGCTCGGCGAGGTGACAGACATATCGGAGGACCTGATCATACCTGATCGGAGCAAGTCCATCATGGACGGAGCGATTGCCGTCTACGGCAGGATGGATTTGAGCTGGAGGTCGCAGCAGCTCGCCGCGGTCGGGAAGAAGTACGGATTCGACGTCTTCAGGCCTCTAGACAAGTTCACGGAGAAGCAGATGAAGGTGCTGCTCTACGGGGACAATGAGCCCATCCAGGCCAACTGGTTCAGCGGCGCGAGCATGTCGATGAAGGAAGGCTGGGAGGGAGTCATACCCCAGACCATGAGGCTCTACCGCCAGACCACGAGCGCCTGGAGGAAGGAGGAGATAGAGGGCTTCATGAAGGCGACGCCGTGTGAGACCTGCCACGGGAAAAGGCTAAAGGACGTCGTACTGGGGGTCAAGATGCAGGGCAAGAGCATAATCGACGTGACGGACATGTCGATCGAGCAGGCGGTGGACTTCTTCGCGCAGCTTCCGCCGAAGCTGAACGAAAAGGAGCTCCTTATCGCAAAGCAGGTGCTCAAGGAGATAAACGAGAGGCTCGGCTTCCTCAAGAACGTCGGCCTCGGATACCTCTCGCTATCAAGGGCGGCAAGGACCCTCTCGGGTGGCGAGGCACAGAGGATTCGGCTCGCGACGCAGATAGGAAGCAACCTCATGGGCGTGCTGTACATACTCGACGAGCCGAGCATAGGACTCCACCAGAGGGACAACGAGAAGCTCATAGCAACGCTCAAGCGGCTCCGGGACATCGGCAACACCCTGATAGTCGTAGAGCACGACGAGGATACCATAAGGAACGCCGACTACGTGGTCGACATCGGCCCGGGAGCGGGAGTGCACGGGGGCAACATCGTTGCGGAGGGAACGCCCGAGGAGATAATGAAGAACCCGAGGAGTCTCACCGGCAAGTACCTATCGGGCGAGATGGGAATAGAGGTCCCGAATATCAGGAAAAACCCAATCGACTGGATCATGGTAACAGAGGCGGAGGAGAACAACCTCAAGTCAGTCACGGCAAAGCTGCCGCTAAGGGTCCTCTGCGGCATAACGGGCGTTTCGGGCTCGGGCAAGAGCAGCCTGATGAACCTGACGGTAATTCCGGCGCTGAAAGACAGCTTCGGCGAACAGGTGGACAACATAGGAAAGCACGGGTCCATCGACATCCCGGACATGGTGAGAAACGTCATATCGATAGACCAGGACCCGATCGGAAGGACCCCTAGGAGCAACCCCGCCACGTACACCAAGCTCTTCGACGAGATACGCAAAATCTACGCGTCCACCAGGG
>CABMGC010000083.1 GCA_902385515.1 uncultured archaeon | reverse complement strand
TGCAGTAGCAACGGGCCTCGCGAGCTCGTTCTCATTCGGAACAGACGTGCAGTTCGCGCTCAGAGACCACGCGGACTTCAACGAGGCCACTGATTACATAAACGCGTGCGAGCCGAAGCTCGTGCTCACCTTCGGCCCTAACTCCAAGGTCTTCGCCAAAAACCTGGCGCTTAAGGGCTATAATGCGAGACCCCTTGCCTCGACAGCCGAGATCAGCAGCATAATGCTAAACAGCGCCTAATTTTGCGGTTCGGCAAGCCCTACTGAAAAGACTTAATAGCTATCCACGGCATAACCAAATAGGACATATCGGCGGCGATGCGCCGACATAGGGATTGCGGATGTCAGAAGAAGATGAAAACGTAGATAAGGAAAACATAAACTACAAGTACCTAGTCATCATGCTGGGTCTAGCGACCCTGGCCTTGTCCACTTCCGCGGTATACATGATGGAAGTTCTCGGCATAAACTACGGGATCAGCTACGCGATAACGGACCTCGCCAGCGCGGGCGTGTTCTCGCAGAACAGCATGTCCAACGCAAACATGACGTACGTGCTCGGCCAGACCGCCGCGACCGCCAACGCCCTGCATTCCGCGATGCGCGAAGTCTACATTAAATTCTTGATATCCCTTGGCATGCTTGGCGCCTCTTTCATACTGTACACCAGCAGGCGGGACATGTTCGGCGCAGCAACAAGAAGGTACACCCTCCTTCATCTGGCCCTTACGCTGATATTCATCGCGATGTTCTTCATAGTGTTTTCGGGCAATCTTCCAGTGGACCTGAACAGGATATACTTCATGCTCGTATACTTCGCGATGGCCGCGGCGGTGGGCATAGACGCGTATCTTGAACTGGTGGTGCACGGGCAGTTCCAGAAGATAATAAGGAGAGGCAACGAGGTGCGAATAGAACCGAACACCCCTTACACAAACATGATAAAGCTCAGGGAGGTCGTGTTCTCGAACCTGCGGGACCACGTAAGGATAGTCGACAAGCACTTCAATTCCCAGGCGATATCCAATCTCCACAGGCTCATAGGCGAGGACCTGCCGAACATAAAAAAGATAGACGTCCTGACCTCGAAGGAGATGTTCGACTCAAAGTTCCTCGACAACTATAACGATTTCAAGAAGGAGCTCGGCAACGCGGGCGTGGAGCTCAACTTCATGCTGATGGCGGAGGCGGACAACACCACGCAGCACGAGAGATTCGTATTCGACGACAGCAGGGCGTACAAGATACCTCCGCTGAACATAATAAACAAGAAGAGCGAGCACGTGGTCAATTTCAGCGTCAAGGACGCTAAGGGCAGGTTTGACGCGCTATCGAAGAACGCCACCAAGTACGAGAACTACCTAGTAAAGCAGGCAAGGGAGCAAAAACAGGATTCGCAATGAAACTCTCAAACGTCTACAAGGCAGAGAAGGGCCTCATCCGCGTGAGCGCAGACGTGGACGCGGGAGCCATCATCGAAATAAGGATAACGGGGGATTTCTTCATGCTGCCCGAGAAATCCGTGCTGCTTCTTGAGAGCTTGCTTAAGGGGAAGCCATTTGAAAGGGGCGCTATATCCCTGGCCCTGGACGAGTTTTACGCTGGTGGCGTGGAGACCCCGTGCGTGACGAAAGAAGATTTCCTGAGTGCGATAAGCGGTGCGAAGAATGAAGTTTAGACTCATAAGCAAGGACTACCCTGAAGATCCCTACACGAACATCGCGCTTGACGAAGCGATATTCACGGAGGTCATGAAGGGAAGGTCGCCCCCGACCTTCAGGTTCTACAGGAACGCAAACGCTGTGATACTGGGGTGCTTCCAAACTGCTGAAGAAGAGGTCGACATGGAATACGCGGACGCCAACAGCATAAAGGTTGTCAAGAGGATAACTGGAGGCGGAGCGGTATACCACGACTTGGGAAACCTCAACTACTCGATAGTGGCGAAGGACTCCTTCAAGATAGGGCTTGATGTGCAGAAGCTTTTTTCGACAATGATGAGCGGCGCGGTACGCGCATTTGCTGATATCGGCATGAACGCCGAGATGGGCAGGCTGAACGACGTGAGCGTGGGCGGGAAAAAGATACTTGGGGCCGCGGCGACCATAGATTCGGGTGCGCTGTTGTTCCATGCGGCGGTGTTAGTGGACACCGACTTGAACAGGCTCGCAAGCGTTCTGAAAATTCCTGGAATAAAGCTGAAGGACAAGGGGATAAAGACAGTCCTGGAGAGAGTCACTAACATAAAGGCCGTGAGCGGCAAGGGCGTAGAAGAGGTGAGGAAAGCGCTACTGGACGGCTACGCCGAATCCATGGGATTCGAGTATTACGAGGGCGGGCTCACCGATTCCGAGACCGCGCTGCTCAAGGATCTTTACGACAGGAAGTTCTCGAGGCCCGAATGGAACATGGGCCGCGAGATAATCGAAGTCGGCAGGCGGTAACGGCGCCCGCTTCCTATTTCCCCTTCTTGCCGTAGAAGAAATCGATGGGCCTTCCGAGAGCCGCCGCGGCCGCCTCCTGAATGGCCTCGCTATAAGTGGGGTGCGGATGTATCGAGTCGGCCACGTCTTCGAGGGTGGCGCCCATCTCTATCGCGAGCACCGCCTCCGCGATCATGTCGTTCGCGTCGTCGGACACTATCTCCACGCCCCTTATCAGGTTGCTCTCGTCATACGCAATCTTCACGAAGCCGTTTGTTGTATCTAAGGCTACGGCCCGGCCGGAGGCGGTCAGGGGAAATTTCGCAACGCTTATGCCGTCGCCATCGAGAATTCCTGCTACCGCTACCTCGGGGTCCGAAAACACGACCGCAGGAACGACCTGGTTGTCGTATCCCGCGTTTTGGCCGGCTGCCACTTCCGCTGCCACGATGCCCTGCCTCATCGCCTTGTGCGCAAGCATAGGCTCTCCCACGACGTCGCCTATCGCAAGTATGTTGGGATCAGACGTCTGGAGGGACTTGTCGACTGTTACGAACCCCTTGGCGTCAAGCCCTACTTTGGTGTTCTCAAGGCCGAGGCCCTTGGTGTAAGGGGACAACCCAACAGCCACAACCACCGTTTCTGAATCCAGCGTCTCTCCGTTGCTAAGAGTAACGGAAGCGCCCGAGTGCGAGACTGGATTCGCTCCAGTGTGGACCTTTATGCCGAGCACGTCCATCCTCTTCTTGATAAGGTCGACGGCGTCCCTGTCGAACTTTGAAAGCACGTCGGATCTGGCTACTATGTTTACGTCCGTGCCCAGCTTCGCGTAGAGCGTGCCTATCTCTACCGCGACATAGCCGGCGCCGAGTATTGTCATGCTCTTGGGTATTATGTCCAGCATCAGGGCCCGCTTGTAATCCAGCACGTCCTCGCCGAACTCGAAGCCGGAAAGTGCGGCGGGTTCGGAGCCGGTGGCGATTATCGCCTTCTTGAACTGCAGCGACGTGCCGTTGGTAAGCTGGAGCGTGCTTGAGGAGAGGAACGTCGCCTCTCCTTTTATTATCTCGACCCCGTTCGACTTGCACAGGAACTCGACACCGCTCTCGAGCTTCTTGGAAACTGACATTCTCCAGTCGTGCATGACCGTTGAGTCTATCCTTACGTTTTCCGCGTATATGCCGAACTTCTCCGCGTGCTGTATCTCGTAGAACATGTCGGATATTCTGATTAGGGTCTTCGACGGTATGCATGCGTAGTTGAGGCAGTGCCCTCCCATCTTTTCCTTCTCCACGAGCGCAACGCTTAGGCCCAGCTGGGCGGCGCGTATAGCCGCGAAATATCCTCCGACCCCTCCGCCGATTATGGCCAGGTCGACAGCCTCAGGCAACGAACCCATTACCGCAAAATCACCCGAGTATCTCAAGGAAGTCGGGATCCTTGAGGTATTCCATTACTGCGTTCATGAACTTCACCGCCTCCGCGCCGTCGACGACGCGGTGGTCGAACGACAACGACAGGGGCAGTATCTTTCCCACCTTCACCTGGCCTTCGTCAACTATTGGCCAGTCCTTTATCATGTGGACTCCCAGTATCGCCACCTCTGGAGGATTTATCATCGGCACAGACAGGAATCCCCCTCCGAGGCTGCCTACGTTCGTTATTGTAAAAGAGCTGTCACGCATCTCATCGAGCGTTATCGATTCGTCAAGCACCTTCTTGTGCAGCTCCTGTATCTCCTTCGCTAGCTCTATTATGCTCTTTTTGTCGGCGTTCTTTATCACGGCCACCTTGAGGCCGTCCGGAGCCTCCGCGGCCATCCCGATGTTGTAGTACTTTTTCAGCAGTATCTCCTGCGTGTCGTGATCGTAGCTCGCGTTGAACTTCGGATTGTCCTTTAGCGCCTCCACTGTTGCCTTTATTATGAAGGGCAGGAAGGTCAGCTTCGTCCCGAGCTTCTCCACGTTGGGCTTCTCTTTTGTTACTATGCGAACCAGGCTTGACGCGTCGAGTATGTCCATGTGCACGGCCCTCGGTATCGTTGCGGAGACCTCCATGTTCCTCGCTATCGCCTTCCTTGTCTGCGACATCTTTACGCGCTCCACCTCCTCGGCGTGCTTCTCCTCCAGCACCTCAGAAAACTTCGGCACTGGCTTTGGCTGGGCCGCCTGGGCAGCGTTCCTCAAGTCGGAATCCAGCACCCTTCCGCTAGGGCCCGTGCCTGTGACGGTCGATATGTCTATGCCAAGGTCTCTTGCCAGTTTCCTGACTGCTGGCGTCGCTATCTGTTCCTTTGGAACGGTTCTGGCAGCAGCAGATGTTTGTATCTGGACATTAGCATTGGCAGTGGCGACTGGCGCCGGTACAGGCACGGGAGAAGAAGCCTGTTTCATCTCCTGCGGCGCCGGCTGGACCGCAGGGCCCTGCCGGGTTGCCGCGCCTACCTCATCAAGAGTGCCGATGAAAGCTATTACGTCTCCCAGGTGCACGTCGGTGTTCTCCTTGACGTTCTGCTTCACGGTGCCGGATATCGGTGATGGGACGTTGACGACTGCCTTGTCGGTCTCCACCCTTACCACTGGCTGGTCTTCCTTGACCTGGTCGCCGTCCTTTACCAGCCACTGCCTGACGTGGCCCTCGGTTATTCCCTCCCCGACGTCTATGAACTTTATTTCCTTCACAAAATCACGCACTCAAAACCTTGTCGATAGCTGACGCTACCTTCTTGGCGTTTGGAATATAATAGTTTTCATAGCCGGGGAAAGGATACGGCAGGCTCGGCGAAGCGACCCGGATTATGGGGGCCGAAAGCTCGTAGATCGCCTTCTCCGCTATCCTTGCCGCGATCTCGGCGCCCACTCCGAAGCTGGTCTGCGCCTCGTGGACTATCACCACTCTGCCGGTCTTCTTGGCGCTCTGTATTATCGACGCCTCGTCCAGCGGGTTTATCGTCCTCAGGTCGATTATCTCGGCGTCAACCTTCTTGTCGTCCACCACTTCCTTTACAACGGGCACCATGGTCCCGTAGGTGATTATCGACAGAGCGCTGCCTTCCCTGACGACGTTCGCCTTCCCTATCGGCACCTCGTAGGCTTCCTCCGGAACTTCCTGCTTGAAAAGCCTGTACAGTTTTGTCGGCTCCAGGAACAGCACAGGATCGTTCATTCTTGCTGCTTTTATCAGCATGCCCTTCGCATCGTAGGGATTCGAGGGCTCGACCACCAGCAGACCGCCAACGTGCGAGTACAGCGCCTCGGGGCTCTCCGAGTGGTGCTCAAGAGACCTTACGCCCCCGCTCACCGGCGTCCTTATCACCATGGGCACCGAAAGCGCGGACCGCGTCCTTGACCTGTACCTGGCCGCGTGACTGACGATCTGGTTGAAAGCAGGATACGAGAACCCGGCGAACTGGATCTCAGGCATGGGGTGCATTCCGGCAAGCGCCATCCCTATCGACGTGCCTATTATTGCGGCCTCTGCCAGCGGTGTGTCCATCACCCGCTTCTCTCCGAATTTCGCCTGGAGGCCTTCAGTCACCCTGAACACTCCCCCGTCCTTTCCTATGTCCTCGCCGAGCAGTACGACTTTTTCATTCTCCTTAAGTATGAGTTCAAGGGCGTTGTTTATCGCAGAAACCATGTTCATTTGCATATGATCACCTACTACTGCCAGAAGTTCGACGCGATGGCATCGTCAGACTCTTCCTGAAGGATCTCAGGCATGAAGCTGTACGCGTTCTTGAACATGCCTACCGGATCGGGCTTGAACTGCTCGGCCTTGTCGACAGCTTCGTCTATCTGCTTCAGCTGCTCCTCGGAGGTCTGCTTCTCAAGATCGTCGTTCCACATTCCCTTTTTCAGCAAATACGTCCTGACCCTGAGCAGAGGGTCCCTCTTCGCCCATTCGGCGACCTCGTCGTCGCTCCTGTACCTCGAGGGATCGTCCGAGGTCGTGTGCATGCTCATCCGGTAGGTAACGCACTCTATTACGGTGGGGCCCTCCTTCGCGTTCTCCAGCGCCTCCGAAGTCGCCTTGTACACCGCTACGACGTCGTTTCCGTCAACCTGCACGCACCTTATCCCGACTGCCAGCGCCTTCTGCGCCAGCGTCTGGGACGCAGTCTGGGCCCGCCTTGGCACGGATATCGCCCACTGGTTGTTCTCTATGATCATGACAACCGGAACTTTCCACACTCCGGCAAAGTTCAGGGCCTCGTAGAACTCGCCTTCTGAAGTGCCCCCATCACCGACGTACGATACGACCGCGGCGTCCTTGCCCTGGTACTTGAATGCGAACGCCATACCGACGGCGTGGGGCATCTGGCTTCCGACGGGCACAGTTACGGGAGTGGCCGCGAAGCCGTTCGGGATTTTGTTGCCGTCCTCGAAGCCCCTTGACGCAACGAAAAAGCTGTCCAGGGGAAAGCCCCTCGCGAGGAATACCCCGTGCTGCCTGAAGTTCGGGACGAAAAAATCCTGTTTGCGCATGGCGAACGCGGTGCCTATCTGGGTCGCTTCCTCGCCGACGAGCGGCGCGTAGGTTACGGCACGGCCCTGCCTTTGAAGGCTGAGCGACTTCGCGTCGAGCGCCCGCGCGAAAAGCATTGATTTGTACATCTCGAGGATCTTCGCGTCGGCCAGGTCCTTTGGAAACTGCGTCGCGTCGATGGCACCGTTCTCGTCCATGACCTGCACATAATCTACAGATCCCTCAAAGGCCTTGGTAAGCACGCAAACACCGAGTAGCAATTACAACAAAAAGATATATTGATTTCTGTACGCTTCCGAGGGAACGGAACTATCCTCCACCCCCAACGTAGCCTTTCATGAACTTGTGGAAAAGCACGTATGACGCGGCGCCCACGAGGAGCGCCAGAACGAATACCAGCGCGGCGCTGGAAAGGCTCAGGCGGCCGAGCACAAATTCGGCCGGATAGTACGACGCTATGCCTATCGGAAGGAGAAGGGTGAATATGAGCTGGCCGGCGAAACCGAATATGCTGAGCGGATACTTCGACGAGCTGCTCATGAAGTTGAGCACGCCGTTGACGAAGTTCGCCCCTCGTATGAGCAGGTACGCGAGCACGCTAAGGGCCATTACGAAAAGCACGAAGGCAGATATTCCGGCCGCCATGAGCGCGGCGTAAAGAAGCATGCCCGCTGCGTCAACGCCTATCTTGCTGGCCGCGTAAGCCATCATTATGAGGCTGGAGATCGCGGTCGTGCTGTTGTCGACGTTCCCGCTGGCGGACAGCATTATGTTAAGCCTGCTGTAGGGCCTAAGGAAGGTGGAATCCAGCTTGCCGCTGCGGAGCTGGCGGACCAGGCCGTTGGGATTGCACAGGTACCAGACCGCGTTCACGGTTATGCCAGTGGTCCCTATGAGAAACAGCATCTGGTAGTAGCTCCAGCCGGAAATGCCGCTGGACACGCCATATATTATCGTCACCGTCAGGATGCCGTACAGGATGAAGAGCGCGTTCAGAGAGAGCCACACGAAGGCCTGCATCCGGTAGGCCAGAAACGAAAGCCAGTTGTAGCGCTGGCACGTTATGAAGAACTTTATTTCACGCTTAAGTCCCATGTCAGCCACCCACCGCGACTACCCTCCTGCTGATACGCCTGAGCCAGAGCAGCGTGAACAGTACGAGCGCCGCGAGCCACACCGCGCCGACCGCGATCTCCCTGATTATCTCATCCATCGGAATGATCCCAAGCAGGGTCGCAGCCGGCGTGTACATCATGAGCTGGCTGGGCAGCAGCATAAGAATGTTTGCGAGCCACTTTGGGAACAGGCTCAGCGGCGCGAGGCTGCCGCCGAGGAAATAGTAGACGAAGCCGGTCAGGTTGATTATGCCCCAGATGTTGACGAAGTATATCGAAAGCGTGCCTATGACGTACCCGATGCACGTGGTTATCGCGAACGACAGCAGCACTTCGATAAGAAGCAGCCCTAAGGCGGCCGGGCTCACCGCGGTGTGCGACAGCACGATCGCTATCAACAGCATCGGAAGCGTAACTGTCAGCCCGCCGACGATGGCGACCGAGAGGGAATTGAGAAAGAGGTTCGTGTTGTATCCGATGGGCCTTGCCATCGCCGTAGACACCGCGCCGGTCTGCACGTCTTCCTGCATCGTCTGGGCCACCGCCGCGTTGTAGGTTATGAACGACAGCGCGTTCACCATGAAAAAATACACGTACATCGCGTTCAGCGAAAGGCCGCCTATTGAACTGACGCCCGAGTTGGCGTACACCGCGTACCAGACGAATATCATGACGAGCGAGACGAGCAGCCCCAGAATCAGTGTGAAAATGAAGTCGAGCTTGTAGGCGAACGCCTGCCTAAGGCTCACCCGCATAACCGCCAGGTAGGATTGTAGCGAATGCAGAGCCTCACCCCTTGTCACTTGTGCCGTCCAGCCTCTTGTAGAGCCGATCTAGGACGAACGTCAGTCCAGGGTCGGCGACCTTGTAGTCGATTACGTCGTCGCTCTCAAGCAGGTCGAAAAACGCGCGCGTCTTTATCCTTTTCCTGCTGACCATCAGCTTCGCGTAGCCTGCTCCCTCGGCCATTACCCTGCCGTACTTTTTCAGGCCCAGCGCCCTGTCCTTGTTCCAGTATATCTCCACGTACCTTTCGTCACCGAACATGCTCTCCAGTTTCTTCCGGCTTCCGTCAAACGCCACCCTCCCGTGGTCGAGGAGTATCACCCGGTCCGCCACGGAAATGTCTTCCACGACGTGCGTGGTGATTATGAAGGTCGTGCCGTACTTCTTGCTGAGTTCTATTATTGCATTCCTCAGCGCGGACTTC
>CABMGC010000082.1 GCA_902385515.1 uncultured archaeon | reverse complement strand
GGAGCAGCAGCACGGCAGGTATGCCGAACACTATCCTTGCATAGTGCGGCTCCTTTAGCTTCTCAAGCATCGTTATGTAGGTGCTCTCGAGAGCCTTGCTCTGCTTGACGGTTATGCTTTTTACGCTGTTGACCTTTATCCTGGACTCGATTAGCGGGAGCGCGCGCTCGTCGCTGGCCCCGTCGGTCACGAAGACGCAGGCGTCGGACTTGGTCTCCCCGATCACCCGGTCGAGCTGGGCAGCGAGCTCGCGGTCGGCGACGTATCCCTCGGACTCCGCGCCGGTCACCGTTGCTATGGTCACCGAGTAGCCGTCGTTCTTCAGCTCGTCGTAGATCTTGACCGCCTGGAACATCGTGTTCGCGTCCGTGTCCTCGGGGTCCGCCAGGGCGAGCTGGGTTGCGCCGTTAAGGTTCTGTACCCTGCCAATAAGCGGGCCTCCTATCTTCGTCTTCCTGTAGAGGTCGTTGTCTATGTCCACTACAAGGATGAGGAGCCTCTCGCTTTTGTCAGGACCAGGTCTGGATTTCGCCATATAATTAATCATAGAAAATAAGGGTATTTAAAGATACACCTGCGACGCAGTGTCGGCGGAGGCGGCTTGCCCGCCCGGGCAGGATATCAGCCGACCGCGCGCATCTCCGACTGCCTTGGGAATTGAACATACCTTATGCCATTAAGCAGGCCCCTTTCGCGCGCGTCCTTGTAGTGCAGCTCTGGCTGCTCGATCGTCTTGCAGTAGACGAAAGGCGAACCCTTGATGCTTCTCACGTTCAGCCAGTCCTTTACGATCACGTCCTGCACTTCTATGTCGCCGACATACGCGACCCGCGCCACGAGGCAGCTGCCCGATACGTCGCGCGCGAACATCCTGTCCGCGCAGACGGCGCCCCCGGCCTTGACATCGTGCACGTTGATGAGCCCGGCAACTATCAAGTCGCCCTTCAATGCGATGTTGACGTTCGAGCCGCGCAGGTCCCCGTCGACAAAGACGGTATCGAACGGGAATTTCACGGTTGCCTTCGGCTTGGTATTCTTCTTGAAATTGCCGTCCGGCTCAAATTGCACGCGGTCGGGCCCGCGCAGGTCCAAATCGCCCCTGACAAACAGCATCCTCTCGCAAAGGACGATCCTTCTATCTTGCGTCTCTGAAGCGATTCTTTCGGCGTCCCTGCGCGCCGCCTCGACAAAAGTTTTAACAGGTGATGAAAGGATAGTTTTTGCAGCCATTTAAGCTCCAAAAATGATAATCTGTTCCTGTGATATATAAGGGTTTGGAGGGCCGCGCCTTGGAATATGACGGCGCCCAGGGCAAGCGCTGGGCGCCACTGCGGCGACAGGTAGGTCAGATCGCAAGCACATTTTGCTTGTGGGTTCCTTTCTTGCCCTTTCTGCCGGTTATGGCTTTGCTGACAGTAGCTAGGTCGTATATGATCTTCTGGTACTTGTACAGAAGCATCATCGTGCACATCAGCACCAGCACCACTATCACCTCCACGGTGAGCGAGACGTTGAGGAAGTACTCTATGTCGCTTAGCTGGCTGATGTTCGCGTGGAAGGATATCAGCGTGACTATGGCTATGCCCATGTCCAGCGCGACGGAGCCGTAGGCTATGATATCCAGCATTTTCTTAATGCGCTGTATCTTCACGAATTCTCCATACTGCATCATTGTCACCTTTTCATAAATTCTGCATTCCCGAGATAGCCTAATACTTAAGTTTATATAGGGTTAGGGGAAAGAATAGGAAATTCCGTTACTATCTTGTACATCGGTATCTAATTGTGAATAATGGAATATCCATGAAACGCGACGACAGCCGGTTTTGGCGGGGCCCGGCGGCCGCCAGGAAGGGATCGTTGACGCCGGCATGCCCTGGAGGATGAGGCTTAAATATTTCCGGTGCGCAAGGCATATGCCAGTTGATCATATGGAAAAATCATACGTAGGAGTCACGGGTTTGACCTCCAAGACAGAGGTTGTCCAAGTTAGTGCTGCCTTCCACGAGCACGGTTTTAGCCTTCAAGCCGACCACGTGCCAATGGCGGGTTTCCTCGTATCGGACTCTACCCTGCGCGGGGGCGGGACGAGGAACCTCAGGTACCCTTCGCTGAAAGACCTGCCTGGCCTGCTGGAGGCTTCTGCAAAGAGGGAGATGTTCACCACCGTCCACTACAGCACTAGCGACGCTAGCTTCCTTTCGAAGCAGATGGAAACCCTGCTCGCGCAGGAGGGCATATACGAGCGCAATCTGTGCCAGGGCGTCCAGTTCAACATAGTGTGTCCCGACCCAAGGGAGATAGGCGCCGTCAAGAAGCAGTACCCGGAGCTCAAGGTCATAGTGCAGCTGTCCAGGAGGATGATGGATGCGGGGATCGAGCAGGCAGCCCTTAGGGTCTCCCAGGATTATCCCATGGCCGATTACGTGCTCATCGACCCGTCGGGAGGCAACGCCATACAGTTCGATCCGCTGCAGATGGCAAAGGTCTTCATGGAGCTGAAAGGCAATGGCGTCGCGGCCAGGATAGGGGTCGCTGGCGGGCTCGACGGGAGCAACGTCAAGAGCAGGCTGGACGACCTCACGCTGATACTTCGGAAGAAGTACGGCGCTACTCAGAATTTCTCCATCGACGCCGAGGGCGCCCTCAGGGACAGGGCGGGGGAGGGGTACGGAAACGACGTGCTCAACGCGAGGAGGGTCAGGTCGTACATCGGCGGAGCCGCCAAGGGGCTTCTGCAGGACTCGTGGCGCGGCTCGGACTTTGCCAAGCAGAGATAATCGGAATTTGAGGCATGGTTATTATGGATCGCGTTTCTAAGGCGCAAATCCCCGAATGCCAGAGAAGGCAGCTCATAGCCTGCCTAAGGCCGCTCGAGGGGATCGTCATAAGGGAGAGCACGAAGGGGGCTTCCGGCGGCACGCTGCCCGATTACGTCGACGTGAAAAGGGCCTACGGATTCCCCGCCGAGCGGAGGCTGATAGCCGACGCGCTGCAGGCGGCCCTTGAGGGAGAGAACGTCGGCTGGCTCGTCGCCGCCGGACACGGAGGGATAAGCCCGGCATCCATCCTTGCGGACAGGGCAGGGATGCGCCTAACGCTAGTCAGGAGCGAACCTAAAGGCCATGGCAGGCCCGGCCTGCTGGACGGCTACGAGCAGGACGACCCGGACGGCCTGAACCGCGTCGCGTACGTCGACGACGTCCTGACGAGCGGCGGCAGCATAAACGAGATGAACAGGACGCTCCTAAGGGAGATGAAGGCGCTCGGCAGGCCGATGCCAGATATAGCCTGCGCAATCGTCGTAGTGAAGAGAGGAAACGACGCGGACATAAGGCTCGATTGCAACATACCCTGCGCCAAGTACATCCTTACGCGCGACGAGCTATTGTGAGCGCTTGGAAGTTGTGAGCTTGCTGCCCGCAAGCTTTGCGAGCTTCGGCCCGTTCTTCGCCATCACCTTCCTGAAGTCGAGGCCGTAGGACTCGTATATCTTGTGGATGTTGGCGTTGCCGACGAATTTCCCCTTCACGCCAAGGAGCGCGCGGGCCTTCTTCACGGAGGCCATCGACGGAGCCTCTATCTCAAGGTAGGCGGGTATCTCTGGCCACTTGTCTATAGTGACGTAGGCGTCGCCGAGCCAGTAGGCGTCGCGCTCGTTCTCGAAGTACAGCATGGCCTTCGGATCGATAAGCCTCGACATTATGCGGACCGCCTCGCTGAAATCGTCCGCCGTGACCTCGAACTCCTTCATCGACGAAAACCCGCCGCGGCCGGACATCTCCTTGACGGTTATCGTCGTCTCCTTCCCATTGGTGCGCACCCTTCCCCACGAGTGCGCCCCGTTCGAATCGCCGCCGAGCAGGAACTCGATGCGCCTGAAGCGGTGGACTCCCTCATGCCTGGCCCTAAGCTCCGCGAGCCTCCTTGTGACCTCTGCTTTGTCTATGTCAAGTATCTCTATTTCGCTCTCCTTCCCCATCCTATCGCGCTCTACGCATCATTGCACGCGAAAATTATTATTTGCAAGGCCCGGCCCGGAATGCGCGGCGGCGGCCGCAGCAACATTTTAATACTGTCGCATCCCACTTAGCCCGATGATATGGTTCAGCTCAAAAGTGTCGGCGTGCTTTCCGCGGCCAAGATCTCGGCCGCGATGGGAATAGTGCTAGGTCTGATCTACGCGGTCATAATTTTCGCGGTCGGCAGCGCGTTGTCGCCCTTCCTGGCGTCGACGCCGGTAGGGCGGTACCTGCCTGCGATCGGCCTGGGCCTTCTGATAGTTGTCCCCGTCGTCGTGTGCGTGCTGTCGTTCATATGCGCGGCGATAGAGGCGTTCCTTTACAACGTGATAACCCCGAGAATTGGATACGTCGAAATAGACCTCAAGGGAGGCAGGCTTAACCACATAGGGGAGCTCTCGCTAGGAAAGGTGCTCGGCGTTGCCGGAGTGATAATCGGGTTCGTAGCCGGGGTCATAATAGCGTTCTTTGTCGGGCCGCTCATCTCGTCCATGGTGCCCATGGCCAGCTCAGTCGCCTGGCCGATAATGATCATCGCCGTTCCTGTGGTATGCGGGCTGCTGTTCTTCGTGGGAGGCATACTGGAGGCGTTCGTCTACAACGTGCTCGCCTCCGCCATCGGCGGGGTGAAACTCAACATAGCAAAGGGGGAGCTCAGGAGCGTCGAGGTGGTTTCGTACATGAAGATATCCGGGGCCTCGGGCCTGATTTGGGGCCTTGTGTCCGGCGTTCTTTCGTTTAACGCGGCAAGCCTCGTGACTGCCCCGATATCGAACCTCGTTGCCGGGCTGATAGGCGCGGGGGTCGTGGGGCTGCTCTACAACTGGCTGGCCAAGCCCGTCGGAGGAATCAAGCTAGACATCCGCTGATCAGGCATCTGGTTGGCGGCTCTGCGCGGGCCGGCCGGCGGCGGCCGATGACCTCGAAAGCTTTATAATTAGGTAAAGCGGAGTTCTACCGTGGCCGGCAAAAAGCTAAGGATAGGATGGTTCTCATTCACCTGCTGCGAGGACAGCACGATAGTCTGGGTGGAGATGATGAACGAGAACTACTTCAAGTGGAAGGACCTTCTCGACATCAGGCACGCCAGGGTCCTAAGGAAGATAAACGACATGGCGGAGCTCGACGTGGCCTTCGTCGAGGGCGCGATAACCACCGAAAGCGACGCGAAGAAGCTAATCGAGATAAGGAACAACTCCAAAGTGCTGGTTGCCATAGGCTCTTGCGCATGCGTTGCCATGCCAGCGGGCCAGAGGAACACCTTCGACCAGGAGACGAAGAAGGAGATAGACTTCCTTGTCAAGAGATTCAGGCAGACCGACAAGGTCCGCTCCCTAAAGGAGATAGTCAAGGTCGACGACCAGGTCGAGGGGTGCCCGATGGACGAGGCGGCATTCCTTAGGACGCTGGACAAGTACCTGAAACAATTCGGTGTAGTGGATGCATAAAGACGACGACGAAGAGATCATCACGCTCGAGAACATAAGCAAGATCGAGGGTCACGGGAGCCTCGACATCAGGATCAAGGACAAGAAGGTCAAGGAAGTGACCCTCAAGATAACCGAAAGCAAGAGGTTCTATACGCAGGCCATCCGCGGGAAGATGGCGCTCTCGCTGCCAGTACAGACGTCCAGGATCTGCGGCACGTGCAGCATAGCCCATTTCACCGCATGTTCGGAGGCGGTCGAGAATGCGATAAAGTACGCCATATCGGACCAGACCATGCTCCTTAGGAAGCTGGCTGTCTACAGCATGTTCATACGCGACCACGCGCTGCACCTGTACCTGTTCAGCCTTCCGGATTACATGGGCAAGGACTCCGTGCTCGACTTCGACGAGTCGCAGAACGACCTGATAAGGAAGGCGTTTGCAATAAAGGCCGCGGGCAACAACATGTCCAAGGTCATCGCGGGCAGGGCGGTCCACATGACATATGCCGAGGTCGGGAGGTTCTCCAAGGTGCCCGACGCTGCCGAGATAAGGAAAACGATAGATGAGCTGAAGTCAGTCAGGGACTACGTCATAGATTTCACGGAGATATTCTACGCTTCTGACTTCAAGCTCGAGAGGGACACGGACTTCGTATCGCTCGTAACTAGCGACTACTCTTTCGTGGACCCGGGAAGGATAAGGGACACCCGAGGGGCAGACATAGACGAGAACAGGTACAAGGACTTTTTGGACAAGGTGGTCATACCCTATTCGGAAGCGACGGGCTACTCGTTCGAGGGCAGGGAATTCATGGTGGGCGCGCTGGCCAGGATGAACCTGAACAAGGAGAATTTGCACAGGGACACCAGAAGGGACATGGCCAAGTACATCGCCGCCTTCCCTTCGAAGAACATATACCGCAACAATCTCGCGCAATCAATAGAGCTGCTCCACTCCATAGACCACTCGATCGAGATATTGGAATCGAACGCTTTCGCCCCAGAGACCGTGCCCGCGCCGGTGGTGAAGGAGGGAAACGGCGTCGGCGTCATAGAGGCACCGAGAGGCACGCTCTACTACATGGTCTCGATAGACAAGACGGGGAAGGTGCAGTACGGCAGCATAATCGTGCCGACGCAGCAGAACCAGATATGCATGGAGAGGACCGTGCGGGACACGGTCGAGCAGAACATCGGCAAAGACAAGCACGCAATCGAGCACGAGATCGAGAAGATGATAAGGGCCTACGACCCCTGCATGAGCTGCGCAAGCCACTTCCTCAGGATAAACTGGCACGGGATCTAATAATTGCGGGTAATGACGACGGCATCACAAAGTTTTAGGTATTTGGAGATTACGACTGTCGCGGGCTGCCCAAACGGCTGCAGCTACTGCCCTCAGGGCGCGTTCAAGTCCGCATACAGAGGAAAACGGATCCTGAGCTACGAGGACTTCGGCAAGGTGGTACGACGTCTCCCGGAAGACGTTACCTTGGTATTCGCCGGATTTTCCGAACCGTTCCTCAACGCGGATTGCGTTCGGATGGTCGAGCTTGCCTCCTCTCTGGGTCGCAGGATCAGCATCTTCACGACGCTCGTTGGGATGAGCGAGGGCGACGTGCGAAGGCTTGCGAAATGCAACATATCGGAGTTCGTGCTGCATCTCCCCGACAACAAAAGGAACTCAAAAATCAGGATAACTGAGCAGTACAAAACAGTGCTTGCCCTGGCGCTGCAAACATTCACGATAGACCGCATAAGCATAATGGACGGCCGTTTCGTAAGCAACGGGCGCGCGGGACTTGTGAAAGGGGCGAAGAGGACGCACAGGTACGGATTTTTCACGTGCAGGCAGCTCATAAATCCGAGGCCGACGATGCTGCCAAACGGCGACGCGGTTCTCTGTTACATGGACTTCGGGCTCAGGCACAGGATAGGAAACCTCCTTGCAGACACCTATGACGAGATCCTCAAAGGGCCGGAATTCAAAAGAGTAAGCAGGAACAGGTACGGAATTGACGGCGACGTACTCTGCAGGTCCTGCAGCGGCGCAGACTCGGTGGCCAGATTCTATCTGCTAAAGGGAGCGCACATCCTGAAAAAGGCGCTCATAAAAGAGCCCTCGGACAAACTGAGATTGGATGAGTAGGATGATCTGGCCGACAATTGCAAAAAAGCGCAATACGCCGATACTCAACCCTCTCCGATGCGTCTTTGACGTGCTATTCAAAAGGCAGGATTACGTAACCGAGTTGGAGGAGGCGTTCGCGAAGTTCTATCGCGCAAGGCACGCCTTGGCCACGGAAAGCGGACGGCAGGCGATGGAACTGGCAGTCAGATCGTTCAAGCTTTCGAAAGGCGACGAGATAATTTTCCCTTCCCTTACCTTTTCCGAGCTCCCGGCAATCGTTAAGGGCATGGGCCAGGTCCCGGTATTCGTCAATTGCGGCGAAGACTTCAACATCGACGTCGGGGAGCTGAAACGCAAGATAACCCCGAGGACAAGGGTGATAGTTGCCACGCACATGTTCGGAAAAGGCTGCGAGATGGAGCAGGTAGTGCGAATCGCGCGCCAGAAGAAAATCAGGGTGATTGAGGACTGCGCGCACGTCCAAGGCGTCTACCGCAAGAACAGGCTCCTTGGCAGCTATGGCGACGCCGCATTCTTCTCCTTCCAGAACAAGAAACCGATAAACGCATTGGGCGGCGGGATGCTCATCACGAACGACGCGGGCGTCTACGATTCGGCAAGAAGGACGGTTTCAAAACAGGCGGATTTGGGGCTCGCGGTGATTTCTTCCTTCGTGCGCAACTATGCCGAACTGGCCCTGTCGAACGGATACGCTTACCCTGCGCAAATACTTTGGTGGAAGATCAGGGCAAACGCGAAGGCCGTACCCGGGGCGCACTTCGCCCTTGACAAAACGAAAAAATTCTCGCATCTCCAGGCAAGGATCGCGCTCGACCAGCTGGAATCGATAGAAAAAGCGAACGGGCGAAGATTGGACCTGGCGCGAAAATACGCAAAGGGATTGGAAGGCCTGGACGTCGCGCTGCCAGACATGCGCGAAGGCGAAAACGGCTTCTACGCGTTCGTTGCCCTTTCAAACGAAGTGAGTAAAATGCGGAAAAGGCTTTCTTCCGAAGGGATCGAGACGGGAGGTGGGGAAAGCGCGGTAAACAACTGCGGCGCGATCTACGATCCGAAGGGCGATTACAGAAAAACCAATTCTGTGATGAGACGCATGATTGAATTGCCGATGTGCCAGCAACTAACCGATGGGGACATCCGCAGAATCTGCTCGCAGATAAGGAAAGCGCTAAAATAGTTCTTTGCGGATGAGCTCCGAAAGCTGCGAGAGGGCGTCGCGCTGCGATATTTTCATGGGCACGCCGAATATGCGCACCGAATCCAAGATTCCCAGCTTCTTGAGCAGCTTGAGGGAATAGCCGAGATCGAAGTCGTGGAGCGAGAAGATTCTCGAAGTGCGTATCAAACCGATATCGGTGAACAGGACCACATTCTCTATCCCCTCGATGGTGTCTATTATGTTGAGGTCTCTCCCCTCCCCCTCCAGGTTCTCGCTTGGGTCGAACTCCTTGAACTCTATTTGGGGAAATTCCTTTCTTAGGCGGTTCAGAAGCAGAAGGGGGGTCTTGTCTATGTCTACGAGCGGATTTCCAAACACCAGGAACTTAACTCCAGACTTCATTGGCTCATCAGTTTTTTTCTTTCCGCCTCCACTTTTTCAAGGATCCTCGCGCGGCCTTCCGCAGTCAGCTTCTCAACGACATAACCGAAATGCGCAATCACCATGTCGCCTTCCTTTACGCCATTGACGAAGGCGGTGCTATAGGTTTTCCTGCCAAACTCTGTCTCGACGTTCGCCGCGCCCGCGCCTGTCCTGCCCACGATGCCAAGATATGCCTTGCAGTCTGACTTTCCGTCCCTTACTATGCCGAACATGTGCTCGGCCGCGGCTTGCTTGTCAAGAAGAAGGTTATGGTCCAGCAAAAAGTACACGCGTATCGAGTCTGCCATCGTTTCATCCTTCATCCTTTTCGCTGTCCGCGACAACTCCGCGATGGCCAAGGGGAACCTGCGCAGGTCATCCTCTCCGGGCACGCCGCCTTCGGAAATTTTTCTAACGAATTCCAATCGGTATTCCTCCGTCGCGCGTTTCTCCGCGACGAGCGTGCTTACGCACGGGGCCGCGAACTTGCCGAAGAGCATTCGGTCTTCGGGTCCCATGCGCGCCATCACGGCATCCAAAGGATTCTCCCTTAGCATCCCGAACCACCGATCATCTCAGCCTCTTCCTTGTCGATCTTGTCGACAGCTATGCCTGAGGAGAATAGGACGTAGTCTCCTTTTGCCACGTCCTGAAGCCTTGACTTGAGCTCTAGGCGCTTGCCGCCCTGCTCGACAATAAGTTTGTCCTTGCCCACTTTCAGGATCTTCGCTATCGACGCTTGGCACATGCAGATAATGGAAGCGGACTGCTATTTATTGTTTTTCGGCAGCTTCGGGGAACAGTGCGCTAGACATTATGCTGTTGTGGCTGTACTGGATCTGCCGCCCTATCTTGCTGTTCAGGCTCTCGAAAGTCCTGTCGGTGCGGAGCAGTTTGATGAAGTCCTCCGACCCGGTTATCTCGACCAGATCCCCCTTGCGGCCTTCGTGCACGTCCGTTATCCCGTCTATGCTTACGAGCGTGTCGGCGCACAGCTCTATCTTTATCACGTCGCGCGTGCTGTAGAGGAAATGGGCGTGCTTTATCGAGGCCCCGCCGTAGCTCAGCTGCATGCAGTTTGGCACGTCGACGTTTATCGGGCCCCCCATGGAGAGGTTCCACGCGGTCGACCCGTACTTGGTCGAGGCCAGCAGTATGTCGCATTTCGGCGACGGCGGGCGCTCCAGCTTCTTGTCGTCCGCCTTGAGCACCACCGCGGCAAACAGTATGGTCGAGAAAGGGTTCGACGACTTTATGGCGATGTCGCATATCGCCGTTCCCTTCATCTCGGAATTTATGGAGCACGCGAGCAGCCTCTCCTCGCGGGGGAATGACCTGCCCTGCGCTATGTCCTCCAGCGCGACGTGCAGATTGTCCAGCGTCACGTCGGCGACGAAACCCAGGGACTTTTTGCTGTTAAAGGCGCGGCTTCCGTCCCGGTTGTGCACGGGAAGCACCGGTTTCCCGTCCAGTATGCGCTTCTTAACCTCCTTTGCCTGGATCGTCCCGTCCCCTCCCACCACTATGTGGATTTCAGGATCGTCCTGGTCGTGCCTAAAGCACAGCGAATGCCTTGCTATGGACGCCTCGACCGGTTTCACGTCCTTTTCAAACCCCAGCAGGTCGTACCTGATTGCTTTCAACATGAGACCACGCAATCGTTAGTATGATCCCGTTCGTATATATGCGTTGGGCATAACGCATATATTCGGCATATGCCGCGGCGGATTGCAGGCAAAGAAACAGAACGTGGGCCCGCGGAGAATCGGACTCCGGTGTCTACCCTGTGAAGGTAGCGTCTTACCATTGGACCACAGGCCCCCAGTAGTATTATTTTGCAAAACAATATTAAAATTAGAGTAGTATTGGTAGTGATCGGAATGCCTTTCTACACTAGGACCGGAGACAAGGGGGACACGGGCCTGCTCAGCAAGGGCAGGTTCAAGAAGCACGACGTCATATTCCAGGCGATAGGGGACATCGACGAGCTCAACAGCGCAATAGGGCTGGCGAAGTTCTACACGCACGACGACCTCGTAAGGAAGGAGCTAAAGGAGATACGCAACGACCTTTTCGTGATCGGGGCGGACCTAGCGATGATAGAAGGCAAAAAGGACGCGAGGACCGCGAAGAAGGACAGGACAGCGGCGGGCGGACTCGAGAAGGCCATGGAGATGAAGAAGGCCAGGCGCAGCGAGGACGTTGTAGACCGGCTGGAGAAGTCGATAGAGGACATAGGCAGGCGCATCAAGGCCCCCACCGCGTTCGTCATATTCGAGGGGGAGGGCGCGCTCTGGCTCGACCTCGCGAGGACAGTCACCAGGAGGGCGGAGAGGAGCGTGCTCGCAGCATCGGAAAAATACGACATAGACGGCGATACTAACAGGTATCTCAACCGGCTGTCGTCCTACCTGTTCGCGGCGGCGATCTACCTGAACTACGTGGAAGGAATGAAGGAGTCCCACCCCACTTACTGAGCAGGGGCAGGGGTAGGCTGCGAAGGCGCCCTGGCCACCACGCTCACGTTGAAATATTCCTTGAACTTGTTCGTGACGCTGATTCTTCTGCTCCTTCCCACCTTCTTCGACTCGATGAAGCCCTTCTCGGCCAGCTCCTTCATGTGGTCGTACGTGGACGCGCCGAAGAGCCTGACGAGCTCGCTCTGCATCACGTTGTCGTTCTTGCTTATGTAGGCCAGGACCCTTAGCGAGCCCCGCGTTATGTCGGGCCCGTTCGCGAACTTGCCGACCCTGCTGGCGTAAGGCTCCTTTAGCCCGAACATGAAATGCCTGTCTATCTCGACTATCTCGAGCGCGGTGTCCTTGGCCTTGTACTCCTCGACAAGCGACCTTGCCAGGCCCTCCACATGGCCCACAGAGGCTATGCCGGTTATCCTGGCCAGCTCGGCCACGCCTAGCGCGTTTGGCGACATGAACAGCGCCGCCTCAATCAGCTTCTTGTAATCCGGCTGGTCCTCCATGGCAAAACCTCAGTTCATCGCGATTATTATCTCCTTGAAGAAACTCTCCTGCACCAGCGTCACCCTGTTCTTGTTCGCTAGGAACAGCAAAGGTATGAACACGTCGAGCAGCGCGTCCTCCTTCTTGGATACTGCGTAGAGCGAACTGAACGTTATCATCCTGCTGCCGTCCACGTTGTCCTTTATCAGCGCGTGAAGGGCCTCTATGTCCGCCTCGACGTCCATGTGCGCTAGCACGAGCGGGAACTGCCTGCCGACCTCGAGCGTCTTCTGTATCCTGTAATCCTTGAGCTTCATCGCCTCGTCGAGCGCCCCTATTAGCTCCTGCAGCGTGACCCTCCTTCGCGGCGGCAGCCTCAGCCTCACGGACAGGTCGTCAACGGCAACGAAGGGCCTTCCCATCGAAGGCTCCTGCTCCGCTTCGGCCTCGTCCTCCTGCCAGAAGGCGAGCATCTCGCTCTTGAGCCTTAGCAGTATCGACGCGGCGAGTACGATGTTGGCGGGCACGCGCATGTCCATGACCTTCATGCCCTTGACGACGCTTATGTACTTCTCGACTATGTCGATTATGTCGATGTCCCAGGGATTCAGCTGGTTCTTGTGCACCAGCTCCACGAGTATGTCCTTCCACGTCGCCTCGCCGACGAAGCGCTCTATGTCGAAACTAGCCGCGCTGCCTGACGAACTGTCGGCCATGCTAACAACGCTTGTCATGCTCTGCATCGGGTCGCCGTCAGAATAATCTCTAGATATAAAAATAAATATCTTCCCCACGACCCTCTGGCGCGGGCGCATGGATAATTTAATATTTTTAGCATTCCATACCCCTTCGGTCACATGCCTTCTTTTCACAACGAGTTCACGTACCGGCGCTATCTCGACGAGGGGCAAGAAGACGAGTTCGACAGGCTTTTCGACGAGGCCGTAGCGCGGGTGAAAAGGGACGTCCTCGGGAAGAGGTTCCCCATGAAAATAGGCGGCAAGGACGTCTACGCAAGCGAGGAGCTGACCGAGGTCTCGCCCATAGACGGCACGCTAATTGGCAGGTTCCAGAAGGGCAATCGCGACCACGCAAGGCAGGCCATAGCCGCGGCCCTGTCGTCGTTCGAAGGCTGGAAAAACACCGATTACAAGGAGCGGGCCCGCATAATGGCAAACGCTGCCGGGCTATTTAGGGAGCGCAAGTTCGACGTCGCGGCCATCCTAAGCATAGAGAATGGAAAGACCCGCCACGAGTCCGTGGGCGAGGTCGACGAGGCAATCGACTTCCTCAACTACTACGCGGAGGAGATTGTGAGGAACAAGGGCTACGTAAGGAAGGTGAGGCTCGCCGCAAGCGCACGGGACGTGGGCTCCGGATTCCAGGGCTCTCCGGGCAAGGAGGAGCTAATAACGGTGGCCATGAAGCCATACGGGGTCTTCGGAGTCATAGCCCCATTCAACTTCCCGGTGTCGCTCTCCACGGGAATGAGCTCGGGCCCGCTCGTAACCGGCAACACAGTGGTCTTCAAACCGTCCTCCACGGACAACATGACGATGCTCACCGGCCTTAAGATATGGGAGATATTCAGCGATGCGGGGGTGCCTGGCGGGGCGTTCAACTATGTCACTGGGCCGGGCTCCGAGATCGGCGACGAGCTGGCGATAAGCAAGGATACGAGCGGAATAGTCTTCACCGGCTCGAGGGCGACGGGCATGTCGATGATCAGGAAGACGTACGACCTTGGCATGCAGAAGGTCTTCGTTGTCGAAATGGGCGGCAAGAACCCTGCGATAGTCTCCAAGCACGCGGACATCGACGAAGCGGTGGACGGCGTATCCGCGGCGGCGTTCGGCTATGCCGGGCAGAAGTGCAGCGCGTGCTCGCGCGTCTACGTGCAGGAATCGATAAAGGAGGAGTTCATAAGCAAGCTCGTTGACAAGCTGAGGACGATGAAGATAGGCAATCCCCTTGACAAGGGAGTATATATCGGGCCCCTCATAAGCGGCAGGGCCCTGGAGAAGTACGCGTCCAGCATAGAGGAGGCCAGAAGGATCGGAAGGGTCATATACGGCGGCAACGCCGCGGACGTCGGGCTCAAAGGCGCGTACGTGGAGCCGGCGGTGATAGAAGTTGAGCACTCCAGCAGGCTCATGCACGAGGAGCTGTTCGTGCCGATACTTTCGGTCGACACGTTCAAGAAGTTCGAGGAGGCGATGCTGAAGGCAAACGACGTGGAGTACGGGCTGACGGCGGGAATGTACAGCAGGAACAGGAAGGAGGCCAGCGCATTCGCCGAAGGCATAATGGCGGGTGTCGCATACATAAACAGGAAGTCGAGCGCTACAACAGGGGCGATAGTTGGCATGCACACGTTCGTCGGCTGGAAGGGGAGCGGGCTCACCGGCAAGGGCACGGGCAGCAAGTTCTATCTGCAGCAGTTCCTAAGGGAGCAGAGCATATCGAGCGTACGCAAGTGATCGCATGAGAATAGAGGACGACGGATTCACGTTTGACGACGTGCTGATAATACCGAAAATTACCGACAAGGCAGGCCCGAGCTCGAGGAAGGACGTTGACACCTCAGTCAACATAACGGCCAGGCTGAAGCTCCACGCGCCGATAATTAGCGCCAACATGGACACTGTCACCGAGGCTCGGATGGCCATAACGATGGCAAGGCTCGGCGGCGCGGGAGTCATACACAGGTTCAACACCATATCCGGCGAGGCCGAGGAGGTGCGCAGGGTGAAGAGGGCGCAGAGCGTCGTCATAGAGAACCCCTACACTGTCAGCCAGGACGTGGACATAGAGGAGCTGAGAAACATTTCCGCGGAAAAGGGCGTTACCAGCTTCCCGGTGCTTGACGGAAGAAAGGTCATCGGGATAGTCACAAGGAGGGACTACCGCTTCGAAAAGGACAAGACGAAGAAAGTATCCGAAATAATGACCAGGAACGTGATAACCTCCGGCAAGGACGTGACTACTGATGACGCGAAGGCGGTATTTGCCAAGAACAAGATAGAGAAGCTGCTGCTCGTCGACCATAAGGGCAACCTCGTCGGCATGATAACCGCCAAGGACATAGGCATATCCGAAAGCTACACCGAGGCGTCCAAGGACAGGAAGGGAAGGCTGCTCGTCGGCGCTTCCATAGGCATAAGCGGAGACTACAAGGAGAGGCTTGACGCGATGGTCGAGGCGGAGGCGGACTTCATAGTAATTGACATAGCCAACGGCTACCTCACAAGGACCGCGGACACAATAAGATACGTGAAGAAGTCCTACGACATAGAGGTCATGGCAGGCAACGTCGCGACGAAGGACGGCGCCTTGAACCTCGCCAAGGCCGGAGCCGACTGCGTCAAGGTCGGCATAGGCCCGGGCAGCGCGTGCCTAACTAGGCCTGTCGCCGGAGTCGGCTACCCGCAGCTCAGCGCGATCATAGGCTGCGCGGACATAGGCGTGCCCATAATAGCGGACGGCGGAGTCAACAAATCGGCGGACCTTGCAAAGGCGATAGCCGGAGGCGCAAGCGCGGTGATGATAGGGGGCCTGATCGCGGGCACGGACGAGAGCCCGGGCACCGTCGTCAGCAAGGCGGGCTCGAACTACAAGTTCTACAGGGGCATGGCCTCGGTAAACGCGTACTCCGACAAGTCCCTGAGGATGGGTGAGGAGGTCGACATAGGGGACTACACCCCGGAGGGCACCGAGACGCTAATTCCCTACAAGGGCAGCGCCGCCAAGATAATAAACAACTTCATCGGAGGCCTCAGGTCCGCGATGACGTACGTGAACGCGCCAAGCATAGCAGAGTTCCAGAAGAGGGCTGAGTTCGTCAAGATCACAGAGGCGGGAAAGAAGGAAAGCAAGTACGTCTGACCTGTGCGGGCGATCCGATGCTTACCAAGCTGCTCTACTGGTTCATGCGCTCTAGGCGCTACAGGAAGGGAGTCGTGTCGTACGGCGGCAATAGGATAAGCGTCGAGATTGCGGACACTTTTGCAAAGCAGGCGCTCGGCCTGATGCACCGCGAAGGCATCGGGAGCGACGAGGGCATGCTGTTCGTATTCGGAAGGGAAAATCAAGAATCCATCTGGATTATGGACATGAAGTTCGGGATAGACATAGTCTGGATGAATTCCGCTGGAAAGGTCGTTGGGATCGAGGAGGGCGCGGTTCCGTGCAGGTCGATATTCAACTGCAAGACGTACGCCCCGAGCGCCAAGGCGAAATACGTGCTTGAAATCAATTCAGGAAAAGCGAAACGGCTGGGGATCAGGATCGGGGAAACCCTGCTTCTCAGGCTGGGCGCGTGATTTTGCGCAAGCCATATTAACATAAAATTCGCTAAAAATGCAATGACCCTTGGGGAATGACCGAATGCAACTCTACAACACGCTAACACGCAGGAAGGAGACGTTCAAACCGATCCATGACCGCGAGGTGGGAATGTACGCCTGCGGACCGACCGTGTACTACTCCGCCCACATCGGCAACCTGAGGGCGTATGTAGCCGAGGACACTCTCAAGCGCGCGCTTGTGCACGAGGGCTACAAGGTAAAGCACGTCATCAACATAACGGACGTTGGGCACCTTGTCAGCGATGCGGACATCGGAGAGGACAAGATAAGGGTCGCAACGCAGAGGGAGCACAAGAGCGCCGAGGAAGTGGCTTCGTTCTATACGAACCTGTTCGTAAAGGACATCAAGCTCCTGAACGTGGAAATGCCCGAC
Source organism: uncultured archaeon (assembly GCA_902385515.1). Classification (GTDB taxonomy): domain Archaea; phylum Micrarchaeota; class Micrarchaeia; order Micrarchaeales; family CABMGC01; genus CABMGC01. Next base: position 5,769 of record CABMGC010000082.1, on the reverse strand, counting down.
GTTATGCCGAACGCGTCAAAGCACATCACAGACATCCTCGCGCTGATAAAGAAGCTCGACGAGAAGGGCTACCTGTACAAGGTGCCCGGACCCAAGGGAGGGATGTACTTCGACACCTCTAAATTCAAGGGGTACGGGGCGCTCGCCAAGACGGACGAGAAAGATTTCGAGGAGACGCACACGGCGGGATTCAGGGTGGAAAGGCCCGAGGGCGTGAAAAATCCTTCGGACTTCGCAGTATGGAGGTTCGTCGGGGAGGACGTCAAGGATCTTGCGTGGGACTCGGAGTGGGGCAGGGGCTTCCCAGGATGGCACATAGAATGCAGCGCGATGGGCATGAAGTACCTCGGACAGCACTTCGACATCCATTGCGGTGGCATAGACCACATACCGATTCACCATCCGAATGAGATAGCGCAATCGGAAGCCGCGACCGGCGAGAAGTTCGTCAACTACTGGATACACGTCGAGTTCGTCAAGGTCGACGGCCAGAAGATGTCTAAGTCGCTGAAGAACATCTACACGATACAGGACCTTGTGGACAAGGGCTATTCGCCGCTCGGCTACAGATACCTCGCTCTCGGCACCCATTACAGGAAACCGTTCAACTTCACATTTGAAAGCCTGAAAAGGGCCGAAAACAACCTTAGCGGCATTTACGTATTCCTGCAGAAGATGGTCGAAAGGGAGCACGAGGGGGCCGCCGAGTCGGACAAGGAGGCGATGAAAAAGATAGAGTCTGAAAGGAAGGCGTTCTTTGAGGCGGTCAGAAACGACCTTGACACGCCAAGGGCCCTAATGCACATGCAGGCGGTGATGAGCAGCGCGTCGCACGAGAAGAACTACGGCGATGTAGGCAAGGACGAGGCGAATCTCATACTGGAGGCGTTCAGGGAGTTCGACGGCGTGCTGGGCCTCGACTTCGGCAAGTTCACAAGGAAGTTGCACACTTCGGAAGAAGTGAAAAGACTAATTGATGAGAGGGAGAAGGCCAGGGAGGCGGGAGATTTCGAAAAATCAGACAGGATACGCGACACTCTGAAGAACGGGCACGGAGTCATTCTCGAAGACACAAAGCAGGGCATCAGATTCTATTACGCGTGCCTGCCAGAAAGGTGACTTCGGTTCATTCCTTTATTTCCCTCTCAAGCAGCCTGCGGTCGATGCTCGACAGCCCAGCGTGCTTCATCAAAAGGTACACGGCCAGGCCGGAGATGGGAAGCAGCATTCCCAGGGCCGCGCTGACCCAACCGAACTGCGTCAGCAGTGCGAGGCATGAAACGAGACCCAGGAGCGCGGGTATCGATACCCACCCCAGGCTCAGCGGCGTCCTGAACGGCCTTTTTACGTGGGGCGCTGCGCGCCTAAGGCGCAGCAGCGCAAGGTTGACCAGTGCGAAAGTGAGAAGCGAACCGAAGCTCGTGACCTTGGCGATTATGTCTATGTTGCCGAGCGAAAGGGCGGCCAGCGCTATGAACAATATCGCTATCGAAGCCGCATAAGGCGCGCCGGTCTTCCTGCTTACCTTTCCGAGCGCTCTGGGCAGCGCGCGCTCCTTCGCCATTCCGTACACTATCCTTGAACCGGTTATCAGCAGCACGAGGGCAGTGTTGAACGTCGTCAGCAGCGCGGCGACGGTGAGCACGGCGTACGCGACCGGGCCGAAAGCGATCGATGCAGCCAGCGCAAGCGGCGCTGAAGATGCAGCGAGGTCCTGCCAGGGAACCAGGCTCACCGCGGCAAGCCCGACAAGCAGGTAGACTGCGGTCGTCACGAACACCGCAATTAGCAAACCGCGCGGTATCGTCCTCTCGGGCCTCTTGGTCTCTTCCGAAAGGTTCGACATGTTGTCGAATCCTATGTACGCGAAGAACACAAGTATCGAAGCCGCCACGACCCCGTCCATTCCGTTCGGCGAGTATGCGTAATCCACGGACCCGAGCCTCGGAATCCCCGCAATTATCACTATGAACAGGCCGGCTATTGCGACAAAGCTGAGTATGGTGTTTATCCGAAGGGAATCCTTTATTCCCAGTATGGCGACGATCGTAAGTACGATCAAAAGGCCCGCCGCAATCAGCAGCGGAGAAAACACAAGGACGTTCTGAAAGTATTCCGCAAATCCGAGGGACACGGTCGCCGCGGCGACTATCTCGGTTATGAGCATGATCCATTCTGTTGAGAACGACAGGATTCTGCTGCCGTACGCCCTGCCTAGGTATATGTACTCAGACGCGGCCTTGGGATACATCGACGCGAGCTCCGCGTACGACAGTCCGGTGAACAGCGCGACCACGGCGCCAATAAGAAATGCCAGCCAGATTTCGCTTCCGGCAAGTCCGGCGGCTCCGCCGATCAGCACATATATGCCCGCGCCTATTATGTTGCCGACGCCGTACATCACGACCTGCAGCAGTCCCGCTTCGCGCCTAAGCGACGTCCTAACGGCCATGCGAATCAGAACGAATTTTGCGCTCTTAAATCTTTGCGAAACGGGCGCAAAAAAGAGGGATTACAGCCTCCGACGAGAATTGAACTCGCGACCTTCTGCTTACCATGCAGACGCTCTACCACTGAGCTACAGAGGCAAAAACTTGCAATAGCAAATTGTCATGTAAAATTAATAACCCTGAAGGATTGCCGGAAAAAGCATTGCGGGGGGAGCGATTTGAACGCTCGAAGGCGCTGAGGCCACAGGATCTTAAGTCCTGCGCATTTTTCTGTGGCTTTAGCCTTGCCTTAGACAGACCAGACTCTGCCACCCCCGCACAATTTATTCAGGCATACATCGAAGGTCCGGACGAATCGGTTTCGCCGGCCTGCTTCTGATAGCGCTCCTTTGAATCCTTCGCCTTCTTCAGAAGCTCCCTGACCTTCGCCTCGACCTCTTTCGTCTCCTTCTGGAGTTCGCTGAGGTCTATCTCAAGGCCTATCAACTTGTGGAGGCCTTGTATGGCGGTCTCCGCATACTTGGGGTTCATTATCTCCGGATTCACCTGCACGAGCAGGTTCATTGTGGGTATTCCTAACTCCACGGCCGAAGTCAGCAGCACCGCGCTGACGCCCGCTATGACGCCCTCCTTTATCTGCTTTATTCCCTGCGCCGAAGCCTTTTTCAGGAGCGCCGGATCAGAGGTTATCACATAAGGGACCTCGTCCTGCTTGCTGGACGGCATGCCCCCGATTGAGATCACCCTCTGCAGCCCGTACTTCCTTATGAAGGATATCGTCTCGTCGCCGAGTTGGTAGACTGCATTGGTCGGGATGGTGAACTCCGAGAATATGATGCCGAGCTTGTTCTTCGCGTCCTTGGAGATTCTGGCAGTGTGCATCGGCGTGCCCTCATGGACCGCCGCAATCGGGGGAAAGAAGTCGCTGGCGACGTACCCTATGTAGTCCATCCCCAGCTTTTCTATCATGTAGCTGGCTGCCATCGGGCCCACGAGGCCGATGCCAGGGAAGCCTTCGATGAGAGTGTAGCCCTTGAGGTTCTGCTCTTTGAACAGCTTTATTGCAATCATAACATCACAAACAATTTGCATGAAAAGTATAAAAAGAGAGCATCTCTCGCAAATCGAGCGTATAGTTTGCTGACGACATTTCGACGATAGATATAAAAGGATATTCTTTATTTTATTATCGGTGAGACTTTGGCAGAAAAAATCGGAAAAGAAAAGATAAGCAGAGAAGACGGCTACCTTTACTTTTTGGGTAAGGACGGCTTCGTCTGGAAGACCCCTATGAAGACAAACGCCAGAGGAAGAAAGGCGAAGGTCGGAACTGAAAAGGTAATGAGAGAAGAAGGATTCCTCTACTACATAGACAAGAATGGATATGTGGCTAGGGCGAAGATGAACAGGAGAGGAAGAAGGTAAATTCTGTGGGGGCCTAGTGCCCCTACCTATTTTTGTTGCTTTTTGCTTTTGAATATCAGCCAGTTTTTGCCGTTCATCCTGACTAGGGCGTACGCGCCCCTTATCCTGCGTCCGTCTATCTTGATCTCTATTTTGTCATCGCCCCAGTTGATGACGGTGTAAGTGCCCCTGTCCCACAGCTTGACGGTTCCTGCGCCGTAGCTGCCCTCGGGTATCTTACCCTCAAAGAACGCGTAGTCAAGCGGATGATCCTCCACCTCCACGGCAAGCCTCCTTGAATCGTCTTCGGGAACTCCCTTGGGCACGGCCCAGCTCTTAAGAACGCCGTCGCGCTCCAGGCGGAGGTCGTAGTGGAGGTGCGAAGCGTGATGCTCCTGCACCGAATACGCGAGAGCTGTTTTCTTTGGGGCCATTCACTCACCGGTCAATGCACAACTCCGCGGGCAGGGATTTCGCCGCCTGCGCAAGTACAGCCAAAGCGCCTCGCCTAGCGAAATCGACCACCGTGATCGAGGCCTTTGGAAAATGCACGTGCAGCAGATCTTCCTCTGTCTTTCCCAGAAAACCCCCGACAATGCACTTTATGGGGTCTCCGTGACTTACCGCGACGGTGATCGTGCCATTCTTCAACTTCCTTCCGAATTCCGCCATGCGGTCCTGGAGGCGCGACCAGCTCTCGTAGTCGGGATAGTTGTTTCTTATCTGCTCAAGGTCCAGGCGTTCCACCTCCGCCTCTGAGCCGTAGCGCATTCCATTATATTTGCCCATGCCCCTTTCCTTGAGCAGGCCGTCGACGAGATAGGTCGCGTTTACGCGCCTTGAGATTATGCCCGCAGTCTGGCGCGCCCTCAGCACGGGACTGGAATAGAATCCGTCTATCTTCCCCAATTTTCGGAGCTCGTCACCTGCTGCCAGCGCGCTGGCCTCGCCTAGCGCAGTCAGCGGGTAGCCCTCGACATCGTCCGTGAGGACATGCTCCACGTTCTTGACGCTCTCCCCGTGCCGTATGAATACGGCTATCCTGAAGTCGCCTTGTGACATTTACGATTCACCATGGATTGATCGCGACGGGCATGGCGGGATTTGAACCCGCAACCAACAGCTCCGCAAGCTGCCGTGCTATCCAAGTTACACCACATGCCCTCTATGGTATTTTTATATGTTTTCTTATAAATATCAATCTATACTTTTTATAAGTGAAATCAATGGAATCCATAGTAGGAAAGATCTGTAGCTCATGCGGCAGGCTTACTTCTGATTATACCGAGTTCAAGTGCCCAGTCTGCGGAAAATCTACGATAACGAGATGCAAGCAGTGCAGGGAGACATACAACAAGTACAAGTGCAAGGATTGCGAATTCGAGGGACCGTGATATGCCAGGAAAAGTAGCAGTCATATTTCAGGTGTACGCCGACGCGGGCAAGGAGGAGGCGGTAAAGAAGGAGATCGTCGAGAAACTGAACCCCAAGGGAGTCCAGCTGGAGGAGGTCGCGTTCGGGATAAAGATCATAAAGGTCATGTTCATAAACGACGACCAGGCCGGGACCACAGACAAGGAAGAGGCCGAGCTCAGGAAGATAAGCGGCGTCAACGAAGTTGAAGTCATAGACGAGTCCCTTCTCTAAAGGAGGCGCTCCCTGCTAATTTTCTCGCGAGCGCGAGCGCGGTCCGTATCTTTTTCCAATGCGTGCCGTGCCAGTAGGTCCTGCCGCAAGTCTTGCACAGGTAAAAAAGCCTGTATCTCCCGTACGATCGTTCAGGCACCGCCTCCTTGGCCTCTTTCCTGCTTATCCTCGCAAGCCTTGAGCCGCAGACGGGGCATACCGCCGAAGGCTCGCTTCTTAGCCGCTTGCCAAGCCCGATTGAAACATAGGCCATCTGCCGCCCTAGCGG
>CABMGC010000081.1 GCA_902385515.1 uncultured archaeon | reverse complement strand
CATGCTTCTGCTCCTCGCTGACGTTCGCGGTTATCTTGAAATCGGGGGCTCCGGGAACGTATTCGACTGTTCCCTTGCCTCCTGCCTTCCTCAGTGCAAGCTCTATGGCTCCCGAGCACCCTATGACTGTGTAGCCCGGGAGCTTTGCGCGTAGCGCTTCAAGCGCGCCTTCCTTGCACAGGTCCATCTTGTTCGCCGCGACTATCGTCGGTTTGCTTATTTGGATGAGCGCATCCGAGAACTTGTACGCTTCTTCCTCACTCCATGATATCATCGACGTGCCCATGAAGCAGGCCTCGGCCGCCTCTTTTATCTGGTCCACGCTCACGTTGAAACCAGCGAGCAGCTCGTGAAGCGCATGCTCCCCATCCGTCCTTTTGGATATGGCTCTTACGTGCCTGGATATTATGCCCGCCAGCCACCTGGAAACCTCCTCCCTCACCATCTTCACATCCTCGGAAGGGTCGCAGTAGTCGCACGCGTTTCCGTTGACGTCCGTCTTTCCACTCAAATCCACGACGTGCACAAGGGCGTCCGCGCTTATAAGGTCGTTGAGAAACTGGTTTCCCATGCCCTTGCCAAGGTGCGCCCCAGGGACGAGGCCCGCCACGTCGACTATGCTGGCCGGGATGTGCCTTGTGCCGTTTATGCAAAGCGAGTTTCTCGGCGTGCACTTGACGCCCAGCTCCTTGTCCACGCACTCGCGCATCACGTACGCCACGCCGAGATTCGGCTTTATCGTCGTGAAGGGGTAGGGCGCTATGTCCGCCTCGACCATCGTGAGCGCGGAGAACATCGTCGTCTTGCCCTTGTTCGGCGCGCCTATTATTCCAACTAGCATGACATCACGAGCCTTAATCGAAGAGCCTTATGCGTATTACCTTCTTCCCCTTTACCTCCCGCAGCAGGTAGTACGCTACGAAAAGGGAGAACATGATTATCACTCCTACTATCAGCGCGGTGCGGGGCATTCCCACCATGAAAGCTATCATAGTCACTATGGCAATGAGCGGCAGGTACGGGTACAGGGGAGTCTTCACCTCCGACTTCCTGCCGAGCTTCCTGAAGTGCATCAGTGCCAGGCAGGTCATTATGTACGCGAAGAGCAGGCCGAAGTTGCTTATCGAGGCTATCTCGTATATGTTGCCTGCGAACAGCGTTAAGATAGCTATCGCCGAAGACAGTATGACCCCGTTGACTGCGACATCCCTTTTCTTGTCGAATTTCCGTATGCATTTGGGAAGCAGGCCGTCAGAGCTTATCTGGTAGGCGATCCTTGATGCGCTTAGAAGCATGGCCAGGGCGGCCGACACGGTGGCTATTACCGCTCCCACGTCAATTAGCAGCACCGCCGAGTCCGGCGCGCCAGTCGACCTGAGCGCGAACGACAGAGGATCCGCGACTATCGAGTACTCTCCCGAAGGCACGAGCGTTAGGAGCGCGATTATGACGAGGACGTACATCACGGTGCTGAGCAGCACGGCAAGAAGCATCGCCTTGGTGGCGGTCCTGCTTCCTCCCTTGACGCTTGATATGAACGTGGTTATCGTCTGGAATCCCGTGCACGCGAAGAATATTGCGACGCAAGCCTCGAATACAGAGTTGGGTCCGTGGCCATCTGCGCCGGACCAGATGTTGCCAAGCGAGCCCGTCTTCGCCACGAAAACGAACGCGAAGACTATGAACGCTCCCAGGATAACCAGTTTTATTACAACGAGCAGCAGGTCTGCGTTGGCAGCCTTTCGCATGCCGTGAAGGTTGAGGACCGCCAGCGCGAAAACCATGATCGCCGCTAGCACCTGCGGGGCGTACGACGCTCCTATCCCGAGCATGCCTGACAGGTATGAGCCGAAGCCAAGCCCGATGACCGCTATGGCCGTCGCATAGCTGAAATACGAGAGGATGCCAGTCATGAACCCCAGCTCGCTCCCGAACGCATTGTAGACGTAGGAGTATGACGCGCCCTTCTCATAGGGCATCATCGACCCAAGCTCTCCGAGCACGAAGGCCATTATCAGCGCCACCATCCCGACGAGGAAGAACGCCAGCAGTGCGAACGGTCCGGCGAGCGCAATCGCCGTGCCACTGAGCACGAATATGCCCGCGCCTATTATCGCCCCGAGCCCCACCGCGGTGGTGGCTGCCAGGCCTAGCTTTTTCATGGCTTATACTGCTCAACCAATAAATAAAAATACATCAAAAAGGTGCGGCGCGCCGCAGGCTCAGCCCGGTGAGCGGACCGTCACCTTCCTGTCGGTAAGATCTGCGGTGTATTTCACCACTGTCTGCGTCAGTATTCCTGCCTCCTCTGCCTTTCTGAGCAGTGCGCCGTCAGGCGGGGACGACACTATGCCAAAGCTGCCGTCCTCTTTCCGGAATAGCGCGTACGTCCTGGTTTCCGTGCCGCTCACCCACGAGACCGCAGGATAGCGCTCGTGCCCTCGCATCTCCCTGTTCTTGCTGGAGACGACCGCCAGTGGAATGTCCAGGGAGTGCATGCGCTCAGTCAGGCCTATTGCCCCTCCTCCGTCGAACGGAACATTCACCGTCCTCTTCGCGTCTATGAGTATGAATACGCTTCTGTCTTCCTCGCCCCTCAGCACGTCCTTTATCTGCGCCTTTACGAACGCGTTTCCGCCCTTGGTGAACGCCTCCTGCACGATCGGGATGACCTCCACTTTGCTGTTTTTCATACTCTCGTTTTCTCGTGCGCTGAGCCAAGGCAGACTGCCTTGTCTATGCCGGCATCAATTTCTTTCATATCGTACGCCTTCAGCGGGAATACTGGGACGCTCTTGACCGGAAGGTCGCTGTGGAGTATGTCATTTTTGATTACGGCGTACTTGGGCACCGATCCGCTGAGCGATGACT
>CABMGC010000080.1 GCA_902385515.1 uncultured archaeon | reverse complement strand
GCGGACAGGCCGCAGCTGCTGTCGCTAATTGTGAGGGTCAAGTGGCTAAAGAAGGTCTTCATCTAGCACGGGGAGGAGGTCAAGTCAAGGGACCTGCACGAGGCGCTGAAGGGCAAGTACGATACCATACTGCCCGCGCTCTCGACCACTTATGAGCTCTGAACATGGCGCTCAGGACTAGTGGTAGGTGACTATCACGATTCCTGAGCCTCCGGCGCCACCTGAGTACTGGGTAGAGCCGCACCCCTGCCCAAGTCCGGCGCCTCCGCCTCCTCCGTAATTATTCGTTGCTGCGCCACCTGCGCTGCTGCCTGAGTTTCCATTTCCAGCCCCCGCACTTGCGCAACCTGCAAGACCGCCAGTTCCGCCGCCATACGTCATCAGGTATTCCATCGCGGACTGCGCCCTCATCCTCATTCTTGGCAGGGGTTTTGCGTTAGGAAATTTGCGCGGCATCTCTTTCGCAAGAGTACTGCAAATCAAGGCATAAATACTTGCCGCATTCCAGCGTCAGCGGCGGCCCGTTCCACGCGCGCACGGTTTCACTTGGTATTGCCGCGAACAGGTTCTCTGTCATTTTCTATAACGAAATTCGCGTAGTCTCCGATTTCCCTTGGAAATCCGTCATCAGTCTCAAGGATCTTTTCCACGTGAAACACCTGCGGCCCGTACTTGTCGTACACCTCTATGTCCTTCTCAAAGCTCGCGAGGTCTTCGGCGCTGCCGACGGCGAGTATCTCTACCGACCCGTCGTACACGTTCCTGACCATTCCCCTGATGAAGTGCCTTGATGCCGCGAACTTGACGAACGCTCTATAGCCTACTCCCTGTATGGTGCCGTGGACCTTGAAGAAAATCCTTGATTTTGGCATCGGCATCTCCCACAAACTGAAACAATAGTTTATAAATTTCATCTTTAAATATTCAGTATGCCTACGACCGGCAAGGAATATATCGGGGGGATAATACATCCGACGCTCATGGTTGCGTTCCTGTGTTCCTTACTTGGCGTAGCCGTTGCGTTTCACTACGGGATGTTTAGTCCGGTGGACGGCATTCTGATCATAATCGGCGCGCTATGCGCAAACATCGCCGTCAATTTGATAAACGACTATGACGACAGCGTGTCCGGCATAGACAAGGGCAATGTCAAGACGAAGTTCAGCGGGGGAAGCAGGTTCCCGATAAGGAGCAAGTCGGACCAGGGGCTGGCGTTGGCCATTGGCGTTGCCTCAGCGATGGTAGCCCTGTCGATCGGGCTGTCCTTCGCCTATTATGATCTGGTGCTGCTGCCGATGATAATCGTCGGTGCCGCTTCAGTGTTTCTCTATACCAGGAATTTCTCAAAGCTGCCTTACATATCCGAGCCGCTCGTGATGCTCAACTACTCGCTGCTCGGACTTGGCAGCTTCATCGCGGTCATGGGGTCCGCCAGGCATGCGATGGAGGTGTTCGTTTTCGTGTTCCTTCCTGTGGGCATCCTTGTGGGTCTGATACTGCTCGTAAACGGCCTTCCCGACAAGGTCTCCGACAAGAAGCACGGTAGAAAGAGCGCCTCCGTTCTCCTTGACAGCAAGCACTCGCTTGCCAGATTTTACGCGGCCTGCTATGCCATCGCGTGCGCCCTCGTGGCGCTCGGTTTTGCGCTCGGCTACCTGCCTGTGTTCGCGCTGGCCACACTGCTGACCATCCCATTCGCCTTTGGCGTCTATGGCATGATCAAGAAATACAAGAACCCCAAGGCATTCGAGGCGTGCCTGTGCGTGAACGTGTTCGGCACCCTGCTTTTCGTGCTTCTATTCATATTCGTGTACACACTGGTCCCGATCGTATGAAAACTCCGCCGCGTTCCACGATGCCCGCTCGACGAGCAAAAGGTGAAAACGCCCGAATGTTCTCAAGGATAGCCGACAGGTACGACATTGTAAACGGCATGCTCAGCCTTGGGATTGATTCGCACTGGAGGAGCGTCGCGGTTGCGGAGGCGCTTCACGGCCTTGGCGAATGCGCTATTCTTGACGTGGCGACCGGCACAGGGGGCGTCGCGCTGGCGATAGCGTCTTCAACGCCTGGCGCAAGGGTGTTCGCCATGGATGCGAACGACGATATGCTTTCGCTGGCGGCGAGGAAAGCAGAGCGGGCAGGAATAACCAGAGTCGTCTTCGAGACCGGCGACGCGCATGACCTGGCTTATCCCGACGAAAGTTTCGACGCAGTGGTCTGCGGTTTCGGCGTGAGAAACTTCAAGGACGTCGGCAGGTATGCAGACGAGAAGAACAGGGACTTGAAAAAAGGAGGAAGGTTCGTGCTGCTCGACATGGCGATGCCCTCTGGCCGCATCATCTCCGCGTTTTTCAGCGCGTATTTCGGCGCCGTAGGGGTTTTGGGCTCATTGATCGACGCGCTCGCGTACGGATGGCTCTTCAGCAGCATACGCAATTTCGATAAGCGCGCACTTGCGGCAACGCTGGATTCAAAGCAGTTCAAAAACGTGAAGACGAGGGACCTGTTCCCGGGGATAGCGTTCATCGTCACGGGAGAAAAGGCCTAGGTAGTGCAAAGGCATATGGAGTCGGCGTAAGACCTAAGAAGCGTCATGCGCTGGCCTCCGATGGCCTTTTTTGCGCGGGCGATGTACTTTAGGTTCAGTTCTACGGCCTTCAGCATCGCTCCTTCCTCTCCTAGTCCGTCGCGCTCGCGAAGGACGGACACGAAGTTAGGCTCCTTTCTGTGGAGCTTTGCCCTTGCCCCATCCACGCGTTCAAGCACGTCATCGCGTATTTGGAAGGCAATGCCGCAGTCAATTCCGAAAGCGTGCAGCCTCGGGGCGAGCCTGTTTTTCCTATGCACTGCGACCGAACTTGCGGATACGCCGATGAGGGACGCACTTTTTAGCGACGCTATCCTGAGGTACGCCGCCAGGGTCGGCGCGGCGGTGGATTTCTGGCAATAACTGTCAAGCATCTCGCCGGCGCACATGTCCATCGCGGATTTGGATATCTCCGAAATGACTTCAGTGCCGTACTGGCTTGACAGGATTATGGCCTTCGACATGAGCGCGTCTCCTGCGAGGATTGCCGCGTCGTTTCCGTACTTTACGTGCACCGCTTCGGTGCCCCTGCGTTTGGAGTCCCCGTCTATGAGGTCGTCGTGTATGAGCGATGACGTGTGCAGCAGCTCCAGGGCAGCCGCTAGATCGACATACCCGTATGGGTCTTCGCCGAGCGCAAGCGCGCCAAGGAGCACGAGTGCTGGCCGCAGCATCTTTCCTTGGCTGTTGAGCAGGTGCACCGACGGCCCAAACAGCCGTCTGTCGACAAAGTCGCCAGCGGACAGGGAGCGCAGCCTCGATGAGGTCAGCTCCAGCGCGCCTGTGATCTTGTCAGGAAGGGTCGGAGCCTCCGCGGCATCTATCCTCATCGGATCTATTCCTTGGTATTGTCGAGGTCTTTTAGGATCTCAAGGTACTCCTTCCTATTTATCCTGCCCTTGGCGTATCTCCTTCTGGCGATTTCCCTCTCGTCATAGCCCCAGTACCTGCGCGGGTGGCGGCCTCCGAAGAGGAGCCTTATCAGCCATACGACGATCCACACGGTGAACAGGAAGCCGATTATGTTCCAGAAGAATCCCCAGCCGAAATCGAACGGCGCCACCGCGATCTGCCCCGGTCTTAGGATTGCGTAGACGACCACGCTAACGAATATGGCAAGCCCTATCAGTACGAACATCGCCGCGAGTCCCTTGAACAGCAGCCTCATCCCATCGTCAGAATTACCCACGGCCATTTAATCAGTAGATAATCCGTGGCAACTCATATTAATGTAACTGCGGTCCTGCGCGATCTTTAAGGGCCGCCGGGGGCTTCTTATATAATTTTAGCATGCGTTACAATAGCACCAACAGTTGCGTGATTTTCGATGGCTGACAAGCAGGCGATGCAGAACAGGCTGGACGAGCTCCAGAAGGACTACTCGAAGACGAAGTACAACAAGGCCACCAACAAGTACCTCGGGATCCTCCGCTCGAAGATGGCGAAGATACGGAAGGCCATGGCCGAGAAGAAGGCAAGGCACGGTACCGGCTTCGCGGTCAAGAAGTCCGGCGACGCCACCGTCGTGCTCGTAGGATTCCCTAACGCGGGGAAGTCATCGCTCCTAAACAAGCTTACCGGCGTGGACTCGAAAGTGGCCAACTACGCCTTCACGACGCTTGACGTCATACCTGGAATGCTCAACTACGGCGGCGCGAAGATCCAGGTGCTGGACATCCCCGGGCTCATAGAGGGCGCGCACATTGGCAAGGGGGCGGGCGGCCAGAT
>CABMGC010000079.1 GCA_902385515.1 uncultured archaeon | reverse complement strand
AGCTGTCGGCCACCTTCTGCTTCTCGCTGCCGGTCGCGATGGCGATGGACTCCTCGGCCAGCTTTTCTGCCATGCCGAGGTCTATGCTCTCGAAAGGCGGAGCCATGACGCCCTGGGTCATGTAGATTACGCGCCGAATCTCGTCCGGCCGGACCTTCTTTAGCATCTCGGTGAGGACGTCTATCATCTCAAGCCTTGAGGATATGCCCTCAAGCCTGCCGTAGTATCCCGCCACCTCCTCGAAAAGCATGAAACCAATGGTCTTTTCCAATCAAAGTTTATAAGCATTTTACAGCGCTAACCAGAAAGCCAAGTTCAACAAAAAGCCAGTAAGAGTAATATAACAGATGCGGGATATCTAATTGGTGCGGAAATGGCTGAGATTGAAAAGGCCGAAAGACAGACGGCGGCGATGCAGAGGATGCTTGACGAACTTAAGAGGGGATCTGAGAGGATGCTCGTCCGCGATGTCGAAGTTGGGACCGAGACCGACAACAGAGGAACGTTTACCGTGGAGCTTAGGATCGCAAAGGACGCAGGCGCGTCGCACGGCCGCGCGCACGACGTGCAGGGCGCGTCGAACATTTCCCTGGCCGCAGGAGGGGGCGCCCTTCCCGCACAGGACGAGAAAACCCACCTAGCAGAGGTGCTCGAGAAGGTCATCGGACAGCTCAGGGAGACGTCCGGCGCCCGCGAAGACGACTACATCGCATTCGCAAGGCTGGCGTATTCGAAATCCGAGTCGAGCTGGGACGTAAGGATCTGTCCCGCGGTGATAAACGGCATAGACCCGAAGCCGCATGCGGTCAAAAAGAGCGCGGATATGGCCAATACGATGCTCAACTGGAAGGATTTCGTGGGCGGAGTGCTCAGAAAGCAGAGAATAAAATCCATCGTCATAGAGTTCGGAAACGTGCAGGACATCCATTTCGGAACAAAAATCAAGAGCTGCGGCTCCGACGCAGTGCAATGACGCTTAAAGGTGTAATCATGGCTCAAAACGCAATACAACAGTTACCAGAAAGATACCAGGAGACGCTGACCGGGCTGGTGCGCGGTCTTAAGGAAAGAAACGTGGAAGGGGACCTGCAGGCAAAGGGGTGCCTTGACAGCGACGGGAAGCTCAGCGCGGAGATAGTGATAAGGGAAGGCGGATGCGGACACAGGGACCTCACCCTTCTCATAGTCTACCACTGCGAGAAGAACTCCAGCTACAGGGTCAACGTGTGCCCTAAGGCGGTGCCGGAGGTGGACAGCGTATTTAGGAGCGTGCCTGCGTTCCACCAGCATCAGAAGGCCAAGGAGATCGCGGGCTTCATAGAGGAGACATTGCAGAAATGCGATGGCGAGAAGGTGAATGTGCAGTTCGGTCACGTGCACTCCCTGCCGAGCCCTGGAATTACCCCTGCCGCACAGACAAGCAGGGACTAGCGAAAAGCTCATACGTTATATATCGCCAGAAACGGGCGCTGGCAAAAGCTACAATAAATGCGCAGAGGCATTCATAGCAAAGGGAGCGGATGGAGAAGGAAAATCGCCCGCGGACGGCCGAGCTCGAGAAGGCGGTCGAGGACCTGAGGGCGCTGTCCGAACGGGCGTTCATGGGCCGGAACGTCGTTGCGAACATCGAGATAACGGACGCGTCGTTCAAGGCCGAGCTCAAGCTCATAAGTGGAACGGGAGCGTGGGACAAGCGCGACGCCACAGGCAAGACGCGCGTAAGGGATTTTCGCACCCCGCTCGATGCGACGGAAAAGCCGGAGCCTGTCACTGATGATAAGAAAATGGAGAAGTCGTACGAATGCCTGGTGAGGGACATCTGCGCCATCGTGGAGAAGCAGAACGACTACCTGCCGTTCGCCCGGCTCGAGTACTCGGATAAGGACGCCGCATGCGACGTGAGGTTCTGCATCAGCGCGATAGGCCTTGAGGGATCGCCGCGCCTCACAGTGAACGACAGGGATGAGCTGCGCATGAGGATGGCGGAGTGGAAGACCGATACTGAAGGCATCATGAAGGCGCAGGGCGTCAGCGCGGTCAACGTGGATTTCGGAGGCCTGCACTGGCTGGACGGAGTAAGGTGAAGCTTCGCCACTTTCCGCGCCGGACGCGCCCGATGGCAAGATATGCCATCAGGGCCATTAAGAACGACGCGAAGTAGCTCACGTCCGCGCCGCTTAGCGCCGAGGCGACGAATCCCTCGAAAGGTATTCCGTACGGGGTCAGGTTCATTAAAGGCACTGAGAGCGCAAGACCGAACAGGTACGCCGCAACGGCCCTCCACGCAACCCCTGCGTTATTCTCGACGCCCCTGCGAATTTTTTCGAAGAAGAACGCTCCGACCATTATTCCTATCCACGGGGTTATCCAATAGTCCAGCGTCAGCAGGAAGCTCTGGTAGAAACCCACGAAGTTCGTGGCTCCGACTATCGCCAGCACGAGGCCCAAAGCGGCAGCCGCAAGGACGGCATGCCACCTCTTCGCCTTCGCGCATATGACCTGCGCGGCCAGCGAGTTGGTGTACAAATTGAGCGCGTTCGCCGCTATCGCGCCGAGAACTATGGCCCCGAGCGCAAGCACAGAGTATCCTCCGGTCACCCTGGCCAGCGCATCGATCGGGTTGACTGCCGCGCTTCCGACGCTTATGTAGACGAGCGCCCCTATGCCCTCGACAACCGCGCAGGCTACCAGCCCTCCAGCCATGGCGTACGCGGCCACTTTTAGCGGCTTGGTATCCTTCGGCAGGTACCTCGAGTAGTCGCTGGCGTATGGCGACCAGCTCATCAGGTACGAGAAGACCGCCGCTATCGCCACCGCGAACATGAACGGGTCGAACGACACCGACGCCTGGTACGCTGCGATGTGGCCAGCCGCGCCTCCGTAGGCTATCGCCGCCACCGCGATGAACAGGACTCCTAGCACGACCGACATCACGGTCTCGAACCTGTGTATCACGTCGTGGCCGTAGATCGCGAGAAGGGACTGCCCCATTACGAGTATCGCGGCGT
>CABMGC010000078.1 GCA_902385515.1 uncultured archaeon | reverse complement strand
TGGGCTACGAGCCGGACGGGTTCTGGGACGGGATCTTTTCCCGCAACAACGTGGTGAGCCTCGACGGGCTCAACGAGAGCGAGAAGTCTCTGGTGGCATTCGCCCTCATGCAGAGGCTCTGCGAGCTCTTCGACCGCAAGCCCGAGCTCAACGCCAGCCTGAGGCTCATGGTGGTGATGGACGAGGTCTGGCAGTTCTTCAGGCGCGAACGGGACTTCACTGAGCGCAAGGAGTCATCCCTCGAAAAGGTCGTGCGGCTCGGGAGGAAATACGGCTTCGGCCTCGTGGTCTCAACTCAGCAGGTCGAGGACATGCCCAAGGTCTTCTTCAACTCCTGCTCGCTCATGATGCTCCACCAGCAGCGCGAGTCCGCCTACATGGGCAGGAACCTCCTGGAGCTCAACAGGTTCGAGTCCGCCTACCTCAGGTCCGCGGCCCAGGGCGAGATGCTGCTCTTCGACAGAGGAATGGCACAGAGGGGCCAGACCTGGCCGGAGTATGTCAAGGCATCTCCCTTAGCAGACGCTGAGATCGCATGCCTAGCGAAGAAGTATGCGCCTTACACCCCTTCGGCGATCCGCGAGGCGGAGATGCCCATAGAGATGCAGGATAGCTTCGCACCAGAGGCTACTACAGGCAGACCTGACATCCTCAAAGGGCTCGACATCCCCTCGGTGGTCGTATACAGGTTCCTGGTGGCCCTGGCGAACTCCGGAAGCCTCAAGGGAGCCAATAGGACGCTCAAGGAGAAGGGCTGGGTAACCAGCGACACGACCATCTACGGCAACAAGTCCAAGCCCTCCTTGCTGGACCGAGCCAAGTCCTCCGGCTACGTAAGCGAGGAAGGCAGTCTCACTAAGAAGGCCCTGGACGTGGTGGACCCCGACCTGCTCATAGCCAGGCAGGGCATCTACGCAGGAAACGAGGAACACAAGGAGCTCATGCGGAAGACCATAAGGATGGTACAGGACAGGGGCGAGTTCGCCTTCGTGCCAAAGGACAAGGATGGCTTTGACGTGGGCGAGCACCAGGCGGTCACGAAAAGCGCCTGGGACTTCGGAGGCCTCACAGCGTACGAGTGTCAGACGAGTGCGGTCAAAGAAGAGCTCGAGAAAGCCGTGGACAAGTCCAGAAGGACCGTCGCGAAGCTTGTCTTCGTGGTGTCCGGGGCAGAATTGGGAAAGACAATCGGCGAGACTACGGCAAACCAGTATGAAATAATGGTGATTTGACGACGAAGCACGATAAGGAATAAATAGGAGTTCAACGATATACTATGGGGACAGAAGGTTACGCTTAGAAATAAGGTTAGCGCCCTCCTTTTCGAAGGGGCAATGGACTTCCTGAAGATCACGGCAACAAGGTACGGATGTGCAGACAGCGTAATGAAAGTGATTGCCAGGATACAAGAAACTACGAAGCTAGACACAGAAAGCAGGAACAGAAACGGACAGCTGAACGGTTCTGGCTGCGAGATAGGGAAGTCCATGGGCAGCTGCGTGATTTTAAAGGGTGGAGAATATGCCAGCGAATAAACGTCAGGCGCTAAAGGCTTTATTGAGTCTATTGTTAGTTTTGATTGCTGCGGTTCTGTTTACCGTTGGCTGTTCGAAATCAGATAGTTGTTCGACCACGGTGCTAAAGCCAATTTGGAGTGCGATGATTTCGTGGTTGGCGAATATCATTTTCACTGTTCTTCTTGGCATAGCCGCACTCGTGGTGGTAGCGGTAGTATATTTGGCCGCAGAATACGTTGAAGGACAGTATCCTTACCAGGCCTGGGCACCGTGGGCGGCTTGCGTAGGCATTCCGCTTTTAATTATTTTTGTGTTGCCTTATGTAGTGAGCATACCGCTCGTTTCCATGTGCGCCATGATCTTTGCCATTGGGGCGGTAATCTATCTGATATTTGGAGACTCATTGCAAAGCGTCATCAGATAAGCGTACAGTTGATTTGTAGTCAAACCCGTACTCTGTAGTTTTATTAGCTTTTTTGTAGTCTTATTTGTTGAGGACATGAGACACAAGAAGATCTATGGTGTTGCGTTAAAATTGGATCGGTTCATCAAAGAAAAAGGAAATGAAAGACTGCCGTCCAAGAAAATTCTTTTATCGGAGCTGCGGAAATATTATGCTACTACCGAATATCTTGGCAGTGGCAGGTTTAAACGAGTTTTTCACATAAAAGCAACAGAAAGGGATTTGGCTTTAAAGGTCGGGCATCCAGAGGATATTGAAAAGGATTGGAAAGTATATCGGCATGCCAAAGACGAAAAATTAGCCAATAGGTACTATGCCAAATGTTATTGGCACACCAAGTATTGCAGTTTACAGAAATTTGGTAAAAAACGAGAAGTTCCTTATAAAATAAGTAAAGACCTTAAAAAAAGAGCCAACAACGCCGGGCTTAGAGATATTGGCACCTCTAGTGACAATAGAAACATAAGATATTTTGATGGGCATTTTAAAATAATAGACGCAGGATTCATTAGAAAAATAACTAGCGATGCCTGAATGCTTGAAGAGCAATGCATATCACTCACGCAGTAGCAAATTCTGAACGAATGAGCTGCGATGCGTGCGAGCCCGCCCATGCCGAGGCCCGAAGGGCCGAGAGGGGCGGACGAGCTTCAATTGATGCCTAGACGACGTTTCCTCTTGAGGCTTCCCATCAGCTAAGGCGACGCTTAGCCGCTCAAGCTGGTGCTAGTGGCGGTACTTTTGGCGGTGCTTATGCTGGCGGAGGGAGTGGTGGTGCCAGGGCCGTTGGCGGTTGCTACGGTGCTGGTGCGGTCGGTGGTGGAGGTGGTGGAGAAGGCTAGCCAGAGCTACGGTCTAGCTAGCTAGGCTCGCCCTCGCGCCTCGCTCGGGCTCGCGCTCAGACGCTCGGTACGATTCGGCTCGCTACTCTCGCCTTGCTTGAGTTCAAAAACCACACCAAAACTACACACCTATTATGTCTAGAAAAAGACAGTGTAGTTCTTCCTCCTTCGGAAAAGGTTCTGGAAGCTACACCTTACAATCGCAGAAAGTGTAGGGAAGTAATAAATATCTGACGCCATTCAGTAAGAAATATGCTTGGGGAAGCAATTGATAGTCTGGGGAACGAAGCACTCGGGGCGGTGGTAATTGCAATAGTGGCAGCTGTGCTGATCATAATGCTCGTGACATTTGGTAATGCAGTATCTTCGATGCCAGGAGGTTCGCAGGCAGCGAACATATCAGGATTAGGAGTGATTGCAATACTCACCATATTGGGAATTAGCGGAGTCGTCGGCGCAATCAAATTGGCACAAATTGTGCTCGAAGCATTTGACGGGCTGGGAAATTTCGGTAGTATATAAAGGTGACCTTTGTTACCGAAAATACAACGCACTTAAGGCGTCCTGACCTGTGCCTCCATATGCTGCATTTTGGTATCTCTTTGCACCTCTTAGTGCCATAAAATCGTTCTCTAGCAGAACAGAAATGCATATAAATTGTTCTGTAGTAAAACAGTTATGGCAGACGAAGAAGTCTTCGAGGAATGGACGTCGTACGCGAAGAGGAAGGAGCTGCTGCCCAGGGACATTGATCTCGATAGCATAATTAAAAACTCCAGTTCCAAGATAATAGCGATAACGGGAGTACGGCGCTCCGGGAAGTCCAGCATCCTGATGATGCTCGCGCAGAAACTCGCGGATGCCGGAAAGAAAGCCTGCTACGTTAATGTCGAGGACAGCAGGATAAAGGACCGCCCCGCTGTGCTAGACGACGCAATCAAGTGGTTTGGCGATGATGGCTTCATGCTGCTTGACGAGGTCACGAGCGCAAGAGATTGGGACGGATGGCTGTCTAGAACCCATGAACTCCTCAAGGGCAAATTGCACGTCATAGTGAGCTCCTCGAGAAGGTCCATAACCTTTCCGAGCAAGCCGCTGCGGGGCAGAATCTTGGCGTACGAGGTATTCCCGCTTTCTTTTGTGGAGTTCTTAAGGTTCAAGGGCGTTGGGAAAGAAAAGACGACCGCAGGGAGAGGAAAGGTCGAACGGGCACTGGAAGAATACCTAAAGTACGGTGGCTTTCCCGAGGTCGTGCTCACGGAAGACTTCACAGACAAAGTAAGGATATTGGACTCTTATTTCAAGGACATAATAGGGCTCGATGTCGCAGAGATATCAAAGCAGGACCTGAGCACGGTAGAGGTATTTGGCAAGTACGTCATACAGGCAAATTATTTCTCGGCTTCGAAATGCCTGAACTTCCTTAAGACCCTTGGTTATAAGATAGGTAAGGAGAAAATCCTTGAGCTGGAAAAGTATTCCGAGGCCAGCTATCTGTTCTTCTTTATGACCATATTCTCGCACAATATAAAGGACAGGTCGCAATATCCGCGCAAGGCGTATCTTGGCGACACCGGATTTTATTATGGCACATCGGGCAAGGTAAATTTTGGAAGTGGCTATGAAAACATAGTGTTCCTGGAACTCAAGCGCCGATTGCGGGAACAGCAAAAGCTGTACTATTGGAAGAACCAAGCGGGCCTAGAATGTGATTTTGTAATAAAAGAGGGTATTGGCACCGCAGTCGCGATACAGGTTGTGTATGATATGGATGAGGAGAAGACGGAAGCTAGGGAAAGGTCCGGATTGCTGCAATGCAGCAATGAACTGGCGCCTTCTAGTACAATGATTATAACTAGAAATATTGAAAAAACTGAGGAAACCGATGGAATAAAAATAAAATACATTCCAATAATTGATTGGTTGTTGGATATCAGAAATTAGGTGTTTAGTGGATTGCTGAACTTGCCAACTGAAGCACCGTTTACCCTTTGTTACTATCTGGCATTGAAAATACATCGCGCTTTAGGCGACCTGACCTGTGCCTCCAGTTAACTCAGTGCAGAAACGGTATATTGCGCTAGTAGTTGATTGCACAAGAACATGGCGAATGGTTTCTGATCTCCCTCATCTGCCGCTTCGATTGCGTCGTAGTATTGCTCCTTGTTTGAAATCTCTATTATTACTGGAGGAAATTTGTTTCTAAGTAGTATCCAGTTCATTAGAAGTCTGGATGTTCTTCCATTACCATCCGTAAATGGATGTATGTTTACGAATCGATTGTGCAACAATGCTGCAAGCTCTATCGGGTGCAGCGTTTTCTTTTCCAGATAGAACTCTGCGAACAGACCTTCAAGCAGCTTGGGAACGTTCACGGGCTTTGGAGGGATGTGTCTGGAACCCGCTATCCTTACCTTACTATCCCGATAGCTCCCCTGTATTCTGCAAGAAGTGTTTTTGGTTATCTCATACTGCACTTTGCAGACGAATCTCTTGTTCAGCCTGTTTTTATAGGCCTTAATGAAGTTCCATGCGTCTACTGCGTTGAGTGCCTCGATAACATCATCCGCCCGTGCGCCTTCTGGAGCTATTCTGTCGCTAAGCACAAGCGCGGTCTGTCTGAGTGTCAGGTGGTTGCCTTCTATTGCGTTGGTATTATAGGTGTATCTCACGAGGAAATCTTTGGGCAGCGCATCAGAAGGCGTTTTGTAGAATACAGTTATTGAAGCACTAAGATCATCAACTTTTTCTACGAGTTCTTTAGGCAGCCACTTAGTTTGGTATTGCCCCATTGTCCTTTTTTCCAGTTCTACAAAGTATTTCTGCAATTCATCTCGTCTAGGAACTCTTCTGCCAAGAAAAATTCTGAGTTTTTTAGCCTTAGTTGGGGTGACTCTGACATTCTTAACTAGGTAGTAGTAAAAATGCTTGCCATGCCTCTGCTTTTCTATAAATGACATTATATGTCTACAATATACATATATTTAAATCTTG
>CABMGC010000077.1 GCA_902385515.1 uncultured archaeon | reverse complement strand
CCCTTCCTGTTCTCATCTATGGACTTGTTGAACTCCTTGTTGAGGTTCTTGATGGCGCTCTCGGCGTTCTCGAGCTTGTTGTTGAGGTCGTTTATCACTGCCCTCGCGTTCTCGTCCCTCGTCTTGTTCGTTATTATGTTCGACTTGAGCTCCAGGTTCTGCATGCTCTTGCTGAGCTTGTCGGTAAGCCCGTCGATGTAATCCTTCCTCGCCTTCAGCCTCTTGTACGACTCGCTGACCTGGGAATCAAGCTTGTCTATCCCGTCAAGCGTCTTTTTTATCTCGCCTGCGTTGTTCTTGAATGTCGTCTCCGCGCTAGAGACGTACCTTTTGAACTCCTCAATCTTCGTGCTGACCTGGTTGATTATGCCTATCTGCTCCTGGAGTTCCGCGTCGGCGATGCCCTTCTTCATCTCCACCGTTTTCTTCGCCACCTCCGTGCCCGCCTTGTTCACCACTCCCAAGGAGACGTACATCCTTCCTACTTTGTAGGTTATCTTGGTGATCTTGGCCTTCTCGAGCACGTCGGACCACGTCTCGATTATGCCTTCGCTTACGCCGAGCGCCACGGCAAGCTCCGTGGACTCGGTCTCGCCGTGCTCCTCCAGATACTTTACGAGGTCGTCAATGCTAGTCGTTATCTTCTGGTCGGCCATCCATACACTTATGAGCATCATTATTAAAAAGATTTAAACCTTTACGGGCAGAGGGCAGCGGCCCGCGGAGGCAGTTTCTGGCATGCTAACCGCTGCTCGACAGGAGGAAACCCGACATCTCTTCCCCGACGGCGATCTCCGGGAGTATGACTCTTTTCGCTCCGGCCTTCTCGATCTTCGATATGTCCTCTAGCCTCTGTATCCTGGAAATGACGCTTATCTTCTTGTTGGCCCTTTTAGCAGCCATCGTTATGAAAGTGTTCGTTATGTCCTTCTCGTTGAGGGTGAAAAGGAACAGCGCCTTTGAAGCCTGGGCGGCGCTAAGCGTGTCCTGTGCGGCGGGATCGCCGTGCAGGGCGGTGTATCCCATCCTGATGGCCTTTCTGACCGCGCCGGAATTATCGTCAACGAAAACGACGGGTATCCTCTGTTCCCTTAGCCTGGCGGCAAGCTCGAGCCCTATGCCATTTATCGGGGTTATTATGGCGTGCTTCGACGCGCGCTTCGCCATCTGCTCAGAGAGGGCGTACTTTATGTCAATTCCCTTCAGCAGCTGGTAGAATATTGTGGTGAATACGATGGTAAAGGCGACGTTGCCCACCGTCCCGAGGGCCTCTGCCGTCAGTATGAACGGGTTTCTGGCGTCCACAAGGGCAAGGTTCGGGGGAAAGTACGCGCCTATTATGTTTAGGAAGCTGAGCAGCGTCGCATCGGCCAGGTTGAAACTTCCAACGTAGACGAGCGCGGTGGAAGCCAGGAATATCGCGACTATGAATATCGTCGCAATCATCTGTAGGGTGTTGAATCGTACCATGCTATCACGCACCGCGCGCCTTTATCAGGAACTCGCCCATCTCAAGGCCTGCCAGCTGCTCGGGTATTACCGCCATGTTGATTCCTATGTTGTACACGTTCCTCCTTACGTTGTCCATAGAGTTGTCGGACGCAAATATCACCGCTCTCGCGTTTTCTATGCCCGCCTTTTTCAGCACGTCGGTGTCCGAGTAGTCGCCCAGAATGTTGAAGATTCTTTTCTCGCCAAGTGACTGAGCGACGTTCCGGTCGGGGTTCACAACGACATACCTCATCTTTGTGCTTTTCGCTTTCTTTATCAGCGACTCGGTCATCTCATTGTATCCGCAGAGTATTATGTGCCCTCTCAGCGCACGGGCCCGCAGCTCATTTATGGCCTCCTCGAAGTTGGCGTACTCCAGCAGGTCTATCACCGCTGCCAGTATGAAGCTTACGATGAGTATCCTGCTAAGGCTGTCTACTATGACCACCGCCAGCAGCGGCAAAAGGTCCTGGATCGGCGCCACCGTGAAGGCCCACTCGGCCAAGCTGTAAGACGTGGCGGTGTTCTGCGCGTCAAAGAACGCCTCGAGTATGAAATATGCGTCAGTGTACAGATCCTTTGTGACTATCCAGATGACGACCGCGGACGCTATGAGTACGAGCGCGGCTATGATTAGCGTAAGCGCCATGACGTTGAAGGTCTCGTCGCCGTTCTCTTTCATGCTTCTCCTCTATATTCCCTTCGTGAGTTCCTTGAACAGCTCGTTGCTTGCCGACTTGTTCGGCGTGGCAACGAATCCCGCTCCGGCCTCCTTTAGCTTGTCCTTCAGCATCTCGTCGTTGGCCCTTGTGGCTATCACTATCTTGCTATTGATGCTGCGCGCGGTTATCACCGCGAACAGGTTCTTGGCGTCGTCGTCCATGGCGATAGCTATCGCCCTTGCCCTTTCTATCCCTGCGGATTTGAGCACCTTGGTGAACGTTGCGTCGCCCTGTATGACGTTAATACCTCTTTCCTTGAGCAGCTCGACCTTCTTGCCGTCCATCTCGATGACGACTACCTTCACCCTGTGCTGCAGAAGAGTGTCCACTATGTTCTCTCCCACCAGGCCGTATCCGCAGACTATGACGTGATCCTTGAGCTCTTCTGCCATGGCATCATGGTTTATGGCCAGCCATACTATATTAATTTTTATCCCACGCTGGCGTTCGGGCCGCTTCTCAGCACGTACGTGTTGTTGTGCACCCAAGCGAGGTTCGCGTTGGCGCACGTTGAATTAGAGTAAACTATGCTTATGTTTTTTTTGATGAGCAGTCTAGTGTTGGAGCAGTTGTCCAAGAAGAACGTGTTGGTGCGTACAACCTGGGGAAGCTCAAAAGGGGACACGGCGAACACCCTCATCATGGTTATAGGGCCGTACGCGAGTGCCTTCCACGGATCCATGATGGCCAGCGCGCTCGTGTTGAGGTTGCTTTTTATCCAGACGAAGTTCTGGTAATCAACGTAGCTGATCGCGTGGAACTGCCGCATCGTGATGTCGTTGCTTATCGCAAGGCCAGCCGTGACAACCAGGGCGAGCAGGAGCAGCGACATGGCGATGGCCTTTCGCTCCCTGCCACTGCCTGCGGCGGCCTTTGCAAGCCTTGAGAACGCCGCTCCGGCGATGACGCACACGAACAGGTATGCTGGGACGACGACCTTCAACTCCGAAGCGAGGGCCCCGTCAAATCCGTCCGGACTTCTTGGCGCCAGCATCGCCGCGACTGCGACCACTATTAGCGCCGCCGCCACAATGGCAAGGCACGCTTCCTTCTCGTCGCGTTTCATTATGGCAAAATAGGCGCCAGCGGCGAAAAGCGCCAGCGGCACCGCCTCGTACCAGCGGACCGTCTGTCCGAGCGTGACGAAGAACTCTGAGACGGTAACTCCGACTGCGACGGGCCCCGCGCCTTGCGAAATGAAAGAAGGCGCCGCCGAGACGAAGTTTGGAACCGCTACGACTGCCGCTGCAAGGAGCGCCAGGATCAGCATCCTGGCCTCGCTCCTGCTTCCGGCGCGGTTTGCCGAGATTATCATTGCGCAGTAGCACATGACAGTGACGGCCAGCACGGCGGCCATGAGCGGGTGAACGTACAGCAGGGCAGCCGCGACCCCGAACAGCGCCAGGAACCTGTACGCCGGCCGCGTCTTGATTAGCCCGAACGCAAACAGCAGGCCCAGAGGTATGAGTACGAGGCCGAGGTTGGAAGGCGTCAGGTACATGGGGCCTCCGCTCGTGAACGAGTCGGTTGGCATCAGCGCGACGAGAAGCGCCGCTACGAGCGCCCCGTTCCTGCCCGTGAGCTTCAGCGCTAAGTAGAACACCGACACTATGGCCAGCGCGTCGATTGCAGCAGGCACGAACGCCCAGGAAGTTATCTTCGGATGAAACAGGTAGACTACTGCCGCTATGGACAGATGATAGCCCTTCTCCCAATCACTGAGATAGCGGGTGTCGTTTTGCGCCGCGCTGGAGTAGCCTGGCCCGTAGTGGTACACGTTGAGCGGCGGGAAGCCGCCGTTATTGGCTACGTACTCGCCGACGTAGATGTGGTACCATTCATCCGCGTACAGGGGAAACGGATAGTTGATGTGAGGATAGTATGTAAGGAAGGCGCCGAGCGCGACTATGAGGGACAGCGCAATCAGGCCGAACATTCCCATTGATTTGTTGTCCGTCCCCGCCATCGCGCAAGCACCCGCTGGTCATGGCGCACGCAGGCTAATCCGCGCGACGCCGCAAAATGATTACATTATATAAGGACTGCCTTAATATTGTTATCAGGCGCGCTCGCGCGGCAGGTGTTTAATTGGGAGCAACATTCACCGTTAGCAGGATAGCGCTGAAGAGGATGCTTACCGCCATGAAGCTCAGCGAGAAGAGCTCGGACGAGCTGCTCGCCAACCTGAACAAGATGCACCGTCACATAAACGCGGTCGCGTTCGCGGGCATGCTTCAGAGGCTCGGGATGAAGACCGAGGACGTGACCAACGTGCTAAGAAGGCTGGGCATCGATGACATAACGATATCAAGCATATTCAACATGCTAGACGAGGAGAGGATAAAGAGCGCCTACGGCAGGGTCGTCGAGCTGTACCTGGAATGATAACATGGCGAAGAAAACAGTGAAAACCTACTGCATCGTGTGCGGAAACGAGAGGAAGGGAATACCTGTGCGGGAGGACTACGTGCTCGGCGCGCTGCGCTGGTTCAAGAAGAACGTGACCAGGAACGAGCAGGGCAACGCGCTCGTGGTCTGCAAGGACTGCTATGGCGACTACAAGAAGAGGCGGGCGACGTACGAGTCCAGGCAGAAGGTGTATCTGGTGCTGGGCACACTGTTCATCGTGGTCGGGGTCGCCTCGTCGATAGGCTCCGGAGGCTTCTCAGTTACGACCGTGCTCGTGTCGCTGGGCGCTTTCGCACTCCTGTACATCCTGTCTCTTTTGAGCTACATGCCAAAGATAGACCTCGCGGAGTCAACGAAATCAATAAATACGTTAAATGGTTAAGGAGGGCGTGAGCAAGTGGCGGATGAGGAATCGCAGCAGGCGCAGCAGGCCGAGGTAGAGCCAGTCGTCGAGCAGGTCGAGTTCCAGGGAAAGCTGACCGGCTCGCTCGCAAACATCAGGACCAAAGTGTCCCCGATGCAGTTCTACTCATTTATCGAGAGCCCTGACAAGCTCGACATAGTCCGCGTGGAGAGCAGGAACATCCGCAAGAAGCCCTTTCTCTTCTACATAATAACCGTCAACGCGGATTCGCTGTCGCTGACATATTCGGTGATACCTGGAAGCAGCGGCAGGCTGAGGCGGGCCACCGTGATAAAGAACCTAGCATCCATACTGTCTGTCGTCGAGGGGGAGTTCAGGGTGGACGAGGGCAAGTTCTTCCAGTACATAGACTCGGTCCTCGACAACCTCGTCAACGGGATATCGCAGGGCTACAGCACTCTCTTCAACAAGTACGACGCGCTGGCCACCGAGTACACCGAGCTCAAGAAGCTGGCCAACGAGCTGGGCCTATCTAACCGGAACCTGACCATACAGACCGGCCAGCTAAACGAGGAGAACAAGATGCTCAGCGAGCAGCTGAAGTCGCTGCAGACCTACTCGGACGACGCGCTCATGGCGATGGTCGAGGACTGGATAGAGGTGCACAACAGCGCGATAGACGTCGGCGAGTTCTCCAAGAACTACAAGGTGCCGGCTCCCAGGATCGAGCAGATACTTGACAAGATGGTGTCCATGGGCTACATCGAGCTCAAGGGCTAAAGGGTTGGTGAAGTGAAGTACTACGTTACCGTGAACAAGAGATACCACTACATCAAGGTCTACGGGGTGCTCAAGAAGGTGAACGAGAGCACAGACCCACTTTCCCGGGCTTTCGCGTCACTGGTCCAGAAGATGTTCACAAAGAAGCCCAAGTCCGGATGAGAGAAGTGGATTTTGAATGAAAACGAGAAATATTTTGATCGGGGTCGCGATATTCGCAGTCCTATTCGCCGCCCTGGTGATATACATAAGGATATCGCTCAGCTCGATGACACTCCCTTCCAACCAGACTGCGCTCGGCCAGGTGCAGATAGACGCGTTCGTGCAGCGGAACGTGGTGATGTCGTACAACAACACCCGCGACCTCGCGGTCTACGCGCTGACCTCATACTCGCTGGTCAACGCCACAAATCTCACAATAACGCTGAGCGCATACACGAAGAGCCCGATACGTAAGGTCTATTTGCTGAACGTCAGCGGCTACTGCAGCCCGTCGACCTGCTACGACGAAAACCAGCTCAGGAACTCGCTGCGTAACTACCTGCAGGGGTACGACCTGATAAAGAACTCCAGCAGCTTCAATTACATACCCCTTTCTCAGCTGGCATCCGTGCCGGGGGACTCGATAATTGTGGTCCCTTCGGGCATACTGCCCCTTCCGCTCCTTAACGGCACGGGGACGAACATTTTCAAGCTGATAAACAAGGGCGACACGATAATCTACGCCGGGACGAACTTCTCTAGGTCGATTAGGCAGGACGGCTACGTGAGCGTCAACTCAAACGCGACCAACACGCAGCTTCTGCTTTACAACATGACCTACGCGCCGTTTCCCGGCCAGTCAAGGCTCCCGCAGCAGAGCACCGACCTCAGCTTCAAGTACCCGACTTTCATCTTCAGCTCGGGATCGAGGTACGGCAACGTCACTTACCTGAACACGGCCAACGGTTCCGTCGTGGCGTTTCCGAACTTCCCCAACCACTACCCTACCTCCGGCTGGAACAACGTCGATGCGATGGCAAGCGACATCGCGAAGGTGATAAATTCCAGGATGTGGATACCGCGGATAGCAACAGGGGTCGGCTACGTGAACGTGAATTCCACTGCAAGCGGAAGCCTCGGGGTTTTCGCAAACGTGACCCGGCTTAGCAAGCTGTTCAGCCAGGAGGCAGCCGCGGTTAACACCAGCTATTCGCTCGTGACGATACTTGCGAGCAACCCCGGCCACAGCGCCGTCGCGGAGCGCTCTTTTGGCAACAAGTACGCGTGGAACGGGATAATAAACACGCCGCTCATAGTAGGCGAGGGGCAGCAGGCGCTGATATCGTACGAGGCGAACAACATGACGAGCCCGAGCGTCCAGCTGCACATCGAGGTCTACGACAGGAACCTGAGCTCCACCGCGCAGTCGATAAGGATAGGCACAAACACAGTGCCCTCGCGCCAGTTCGGTGCGGTCACTCCAACATTCGCGATACCGAGCGGATACTACATACTCGCCCTCAAGGGATTCTACGGCTACACCTATGCCGAGGCCTACCTTCACATAGCCAACGCCACCATAAACCCGATCAGCACGAACTTCAAGAACGGCTCCTTCGTCTTCAGCGTAAGCAGCAACGGCCAGCCGGTTTCCAACGCCACGTACACGATAAACATAGACGGCGCGTTCGAGAACGCAAGTTCTGTGGTTAACGGCACCATAACCTACGACCTGCCAAAGGGCACGTCCATTCAATTCGGCACGCGCGTCTTCAACGTGAGGATATTCAACACGAACTATGCGATCAGGGTCGGTAACCTCCAGACCCCTTTCAACGTTCCTCCACTGTACATAGAGTTCGCCATAGCGATAGTCGTCGTGGTCCTGCTGAACTTCATCCTCAAGCCGCCCGCGGTTGACGAGTACTATGTCGACGTGCCCGAGTTCCCGCCGTCAAAGAAGGAGAAGGTGCCCGTGCAGGAGGCCGCGCTCCTTGGCGTGTTCGACAAGATAAACTACTACTACCACTGGAGGTTCATGCCCCTGACCGTGGAGGAGATAAGGCAGGGAATAAACAACAACATACGGATAAACAACATGCCCGTCTCGGTCACGACCCAGAACGCCGACGTGGTGCTTTCGCAGCTAAAGAACAAGGGCGTGCTGGCGGGCGAGCTGAACTACTACGCTCCGCAGGCGTGGGTCAACGCCTCGAAGCACGATATGGAGTACCTCGTAATTTTCAGAAAGCTCAGGGACTACTGCGTCTCGCACGCAATACTTTTCACTGACCTGGATACCGACGTCACCGCGGACCTGCTCATGACAAAGGAGGGGAAGCAGAACAGCGTCTACATATACTCCACCGAGGGCAAGATGAAGACGCTGACTCTTTCAAAGGACTCGAGGATATTCGTCTTCTTCATAGACGAGCTTCAGAAGGAGGAGTTCCTGGACAGGCTGTACGCGTCGTTCGGAGAGGACGCCGAGGTGCTCAAGCTGGGGATAGAATACAATTACGTGATGCTGCTGGACTGCGAGCACATAGACCAGCTGGCCCTGTGATACTGACCCGAAGAAAACAGGGCCTATTCTTCTTCAGTCTCCTCCTCTTGCTCTTCCTTCCCTTTCTTTTCCTCCTTCCCTTTGTCGTCCTGCGCGGCGTTCCCGAACAGGCCCTTGTACTTCTTGTCAATTAGCGACCTGAGGTCCGCCTCTATGTCTGCCTTCTTCTCGCCAGTTATGT
Source organism: uncultured archaeon (assembly GCA_902385515.1). Classification (GTDB taxonomy): domain Archaea; phylum Micrarchaeota; class Micrarchaeia; order Micrarchaeales; family CABMGC01; genus CABMGC01. Next base: position 1,026 of record CABMGC010000077.1, on the reverse strand, counting down.
CGTGGAGGTCGCCGGACAGCTGGCTCACATACCTAAGTATCATCTTGTACGCGCCCTCCTGCAGGTTCCTGTGGCGCTCTCCGCTGAGGTATCTTTGCAGCTTCCTTCCTGCGTCCATAACCGCGAGCTTTATCTCCTCGATTATCTCGTCCTCCTGCGAGATAGCCTGCTTTCCGACGCCCGAGTAGGGTATGTAGACCGAAGACACGTTGACGAGCACGCTCACGGGCTCTTCGTCGAACCTCTTTATCGAGTACCTCTTCCAGTCGACGCTGTTCGCGGCCTCCGTTATCGCGCAGCTTCCGTTGTCGAAGAGCAGCGGCACCTTGTTCGCAAACCTGAGCACGTTGCCGGACACAGTCTGGCCGGTCGCCTTGCCCGCCTTGCCGCCGTACGCGATGCCGACCTCGACAACGAACGGTATGCCTCCCTTGAAGACCCTGGGCTTTCTCTCAACCACGCTCTGGAACGTCGGGTCGATAATGTTCTTTATCGCAATTCCTATCTGCTCCTCGCCTATGGTGGACATAGAATCGAGCTCCGGAGCTATCCACTTGACCTGCTTGAAGGCGCCGACCAGCGCCTCGGCCTCCGCCCAGGTCAGGTCTTTTGGCTCCTTGTCGAAGTCTACGGTTTTCGCGATCTTCGCCAGCTCATTCACCTTCTCGCTCGACACCCTTGAGAAGACCTCTGTCAAAAATGACGAGATCTTCTTGCTGCCGCTGAGCCTGGCGAAGTCCAAAAGATCGCTCGTGGAGACTCCAAGGGGGTGCGGCTTTATCTGCTTGGGCTTCTTCGGCATCGTGTCCACGGATCTTGGGAACATGACCTCGTTGCCGTCCGGCTCGACGAGCCTTATGCTTATGTGGGGGTTCGAAAGTGCGGTCCTTCGTATGTACTCGTTGACCCCGTGGTCGCTCTTTTCGTACTTGACGTCGCCGAACTCTCCGTATATCGAGAGCCCGCGGAAACCTCCCTTCGGCAGGTCGGTTAGGTTCGTTATCACTGGCTTGTTGGATTTTATGT